>JAYTGZ010000323.1:0-11290 GCA_043733025.1 Pseudomonadota bacterium
TGCCCATCCATTTCGGCGACAGCGTGCAGTAGACGCTTGCGGTCGCCGAGCGCAAGGCCGAGTTCGCGCAGGTCCGCTTCGCTCAACGAGCGAACGACATCAAAGTCGATCTTATTCTCGGAAAAGACCGCTGCGTAAGGCTCCAGCCCAATCTCGGTTAGCCAATGTCCGAACGATTTCATCGATTCTCCGCAAGGCCGACGGTCTCGGCGCGATTGAGCTTACCCGTAAGGCGCTAACTTTGGCAACCAGTCTCGGGCAGTTATCGACGCGGCAAATTATTTCATCGTGTCCCTGTTTATGATTAGCCAAGCGCCGTACCCAGCTTGGCGGCTGGCAATGCATGGCCTGGGAGCCAGTATCCAGGGGCTGGCCTAGGGCCACGGGCCTCCCAGGCCACCCTATTCAAGCGAGTCGATCCGACGACGGAATGTGATACGATTACTTACAAGTGAAAAGTTGGTAAACCAAAATCGAAAACCAGACGTTGGGACAAACAAGCTTGGGTAACGCCGAGAGGTGTTTCCGAGCGTCCTTTAGTCCCGACCCATTAGGAGGTAATACCCATGAAATTCAATCAAATTCCTTTCGCACTAGCCGCGTTCTCCCTAGCCGCATCCTTTTCCGTTCACGCCGCCGACCCGATCAAGATCGCCGTCATCGATCCGCTTTCCGGCCCCTTTGCCAACGTCGGCGAGGCCATGGTGCGGCATGTGCAAATTGCCGCCGATAAGATCAACGCTCGAGGGGGCGTGCTCGGGACCAAGTTCGAAATCATCGCGCTCGATAGCAAAAGCAATCCGCAAGAAGCCCAACTCGCGCTGAAACAAGCGGTCGACCAGGGCATTCGCTATATCAATCAGACCAATGGCTCTAATGTCGCCGCGGCCCTCATCGAAGCGGTGAACAAACATAACGAGCGTAACCCCGACAAAACGGTCATGTTCCTGAACACCGGCGCCGTCGATCCCGCCCTCACCAACGATAAATGCAGTTTCTGGCATTTTCGTTTCGATGCCGACGCCGATATGAAAATGGCTGCCCTAACCGACGCCATCGCGCAAAATAAGAACATTAAAAAAGTCTACCTGATCAACCAAGACTACGCATTCGGCCAGGCGGTGTCTAAAGCAGGCCAGGCGATGCTATCCAAGAAGCGCCCCGACATCACAATCGTGGGTAATGAGCTGCATCCGCTCGGCAAGGTGAAAGATTTCGCGCCCTATGTCGCGAAAATAAAAGCAGCCGGCGCCGATACCGTCATCACCGGCAATTGGGGCAATGACATGACGTTGCTGGTCAAAGCCAGCCGCGATGCGGATTTTAAACCGGACTTTTACACCTATTACGCCGGTGGCCTCGGCACGCCGCCCGCCCTCGGCGACGCCGGCATCGGCCATCTCAAGCAAGTGACCCAGTGGCATGCCAACATCGGCGAGAAAGCCGCCAAGAGCCGTCAGGCCTACGAAGAAAAATTCAAGGATGCCAAGGATGATTTGTTCTTCACCACTCATCGTCTAGCGCTGGAAATGCTGGCCAAAGCCATGGAGCAAACCAAATCCACCGATCCCGCTAAAGTCGGCAAAGCCCTGGAAGGAATGAAAATGGAAGATGACGCGGGTGAAGTCTCGATGCGCGCCGATAACCATCAACTGGTTCAGCCGATGTTTGTCTCGACCTACTCCAAAGTCGACGGCAAGGACGTAAAATACGATGTCGAAAAAACTGGCAACGGCTTTAGGACGGATCGTCGTGTCGAGGGGAAAGATACGGCGTTGCCAACCACTTGTAAAATGAACCGCCCGTCGTGAGTTAACAATCCCCTCTCCCCCAGGGAGAGGGCTAGGGTGAGGGAATAGCCAACGCGCAGCCCTCACCCCCGACCCTCTCCCCGAGGGAGAGGGAGAACAACTAATATGGAATTTTTCTTTACTTCGTTACTCAACGGCCTGTCCTACGGGCTGCTGCTGTTCATGCTGTCGAGCGGCCTCACGCTTATCTTCAGCATGATGGGCGTGTTGAATTTCGCCCACGCGAGCTTTTACATGCTCGGCGCCTATTTCGCTTACCAAATTTCCCAGTGGCTCGGCTTTTGGCCGGCGTTGGTGCTGGCGCCCTTGATGGTCGGCGCGGTCGGCGCGTTCATCGAACGCTATGGACTACGCACCGTACACAAATACGGCCACGTCGCCGAATTGCTGCTGACCTTCGGCCTCGCCTATTTGATCGAGGAAATCGTACATTTGATCTGGGGCCGTGCCGCGGTGGACTACAAGATTCCGCAAGCGCTGGACTTTCACGCCTTCAGCATTTTCACCACCAAGTATCCCGCCTATCGCGTGTTCATGATGGCGATTTCCGTCGGCATGCTGATCTCACTGTACTTGGCGCTGAAGAAAACTCGTGTCGGCCTCATCATTCAAGCTTCGCTGACTCATCCCGAGATGGTCGAAGCCCTTGGCCATAACGTTCCCCGTGTGTTCATGCTGGTGTTCGGCGCCGGGGCCGCGCTCGCGGGTCTCGCGGGCGTCATTGGCGGCAACGCCTTTGTCACGGAACCCGCCATGGCGGCAGCAGTGGGCAGCATTGTATTCGTCGTAGTCGTTTTCGGCGGCATGGGATCGCTGATGGGCGCCTTCGTCGCTTCGCTCATCATCGGCATGGTGCAGACCTTCTCCGTCGCCCTGGATCATTCCTTCGCGGCATTGCTGGCGCCGATCGGCATTCGCCTGGGCGCCGGCTCGGCATTCGCTTCGCTGACCATCGCACAAACCGCGCCGGTGTTGCCGTATCTTTTAATGGTGTTAATGCTGATCGTGCGGCCAAAGGGCCTCATGGGGACGAGGGAAACATGATCAGTTTGCTGCGTCATGTCGACGCGAGACGAGATCCCGTGACCGGAACAGAATCAACATGGATTCCCGCCTGCGCGGGAATGACAAGATATGAATAGACGCTGGCTCGCCTGGATCTTCGCCGCGGTGGTCGCGGTGTTGCTGCCGCTCATTTTCAAGCAGAGCTTTGCGCTCTCGCTGTTCTGCCAGATGGGCATCAACATCATCTTCGCCCTGTCGTACAACATGCTGCTTGGCCAGACTGGCCTTTTGTCCTTCGGCCACGCGGTCTACTTTGGTCTCGGGGCATTCTTCAGCATCCACGCGCTCAACATGATCACCGCGGGCACGCTGGGATTGCCCGTTTCTTTGTTACCGATCATCGGCGGGCTGATGGGATTGTTCTTCGGCGTGTTGTTTGGCTACGTCTCGACTAAACGTTCCGGCACGCCCTTCTCCATGATCTCGTTGGGCATCGGCGAGTTGGTGGCTGCCTGCTCGCTGATGTTCACGGGATTCTTCGGCGGCGAGCAAGGCATATCGGGCAATCGCGTCGCAGGCGCCAAATTCCTGGGCATCAGTTTCGGCCCGCAGATCGAGGTCTACTATTTGATCGCGATCTGGGCGATGGTGTGCGCCGCGCTCATGTATGCGCTCACGAAAACGCCGCTGGGCCGCATGGCCAATGCGGTGCGCGACAATGCCGAGCGTGCGCAATTCGTCGGCTACAACCCGCAGTACGTGCGTTATTTCATCCTCATCCTCGCCAGTGGCTTCGCCGGCATCGCCGGTGGGCTTTCCGCCATCAATTACGAAATCGTCACGGTGGAAAACGTCAATACCACCACCTCGGGCTCGGTGTTGCTGATGACCTTCATCGGTGGCGTCGGTTCCTTTTATGGTCCGATCATCGGCGCGATTCTCGTCACGTTCTTGCAAGTCGCGTTATCCGGCTACACCAAGGCGTGGCTGCTCTACTTCGGGTTGTTTTTCTTGATGATGGTGATGTATGCGCCGGGCGGAATCGCAAGCTTGATCGAGTTGCATCGGCCTACATGGAAGGCATCCCTGACCGGAAAACTATTTCCGAGTTATGTCATCGCCGGCATTACGCTGCTTATCGCACTCGCCGGCCTAATTGGATTAGTCGAAATCATCTACTTCATCAAAACCCAGGCGGGCGCGGACACCACCATGTCGCTGTTGGGATTGGAATTCGATGCGGCGCAACCGGCGCCGTGGCTGATCTGCGGGGCGTTACTTGTCGTCGGATCTTTGTTGTTCCGCTGGAGTACGCCGCGGGTGCGGGCGAGTTGGGGCGACGTAACGCAAGCATTGCGCGCGAGGCAATTGGCGTGAGCACGGATCTGGCGCTCGCGCTGAGTGACGTCCGAAAAAAATTCGGCCAGACCTCTATCATTAACGGCGTAAACCTGGATATCCGCAAAGGCGAGCGCCACGCCATCATCGGCCCGAACGGCGCGGGAAAATCCACACTCTTTAATCTCATTAGCGGACGATTCCCCGTTTCCAGCGGCAGCATCAAACTGAACGGCGAGGAAATCACCCGGCTTCCAACCTACCGCATCAATCGCCGCGGCTTGAGCCGCAGCTTCCAAGTGACGAATATTTTCGCCAAGCTGTCGGTGTATGAAAATATTCGCTGTTCCGTGCTGTGGACGCAGGGTTACAAGTATTCATTTTGGCATCGAGTATCCAAACTCAAGGAAGTCCACGCGCGCTCGGAAGAAATTCTTAGTAGCATCAACCTCGGCCATCGCCGTGACAGCCTGGCTGGCTTGCTTTCCTACGCCGAGCAGCGCGCACTGGAAATCGGCGTCACCATCGCCGGTGGCGCCGATGTGATTTTGCTCGACGAGCCGACCGCGGGCATGAGCCATTCGGAAACGGATCTCGCCGTGGACTTAATCCGCAAAGTGTCCACGGGTAAAACGTTAGTCATGGTGGAACACGACATGGGCGTCGTGTTCAATCTTGCTGACCGCATTTCCGTGCTGGTGTATGGCGAAGTCATCGCCACCGGCAAGCCCGAGGAAGTACGCGCCAATCCTCGCGTACAAGAAGCCTACTTGGGAACCGCCGCCCATGCTTGAAACCCGCGATCTGCACGCTTACTACGGCAAGAGCCACATTTTGCACGGCGTCGATTTGCGCCTCGCAAAAGGCGAGATCGTGAGCTTGCTCGGACGCAATGGTGTCGGCCGCTCGACCACCATCAAGGCCATCATGGGACAAGTCGCGGCCACCGGCTCGATCAAATTCAAAGACCAAGAGTTAGTCGGCCGCAAAGCCTTTGAAATATCCCACCTCGGCATCGGTTATGTACCGGAGAACCGCGATATATTTCCGACCCTCACCGTCAAGCAAAACCTTATTCTCGGGGAGAAAAACGGCAATACGAAACCGCGCTGGAGCATGGAGGATATGTATAACCTGTTCCCGCGCTTACGCGAGCGGGCCGACACGGCGGCGGGCGTTTTATCCGGCGGCGAGCAACAAATGCTCACCCTGTGCCGCACGCTGATGGGCGATCCCGATCTCATCATGGTCGACGAACCGACGGAAGGCTTGTCACCGCAAATGGTTGAACACGTCTCGCGGTTGCTTGAGGAGATCAAGAATCGCGGTATCGCCATTTTGCTGGTGGAACAAAAACTCACCATCGCGCTGAATATTTCTGAACGTCTCTATGTCATGGGACACGGTAAAATAGTGTTCGAAGGCACGCCGGAACAGTTACGCGGCAATCAAGCTATCCGCAAGGAATGGCTCGAAGTTTAGCATTTGAGTTAGTTCAGTTGTTAGTTTATAATTGAGCGATGATTAAACTTAACGTACACGAAGCAAAAACCCATCTTTCCCGCTACCTTGAATTGGTCGAAAAAGGGGAAATCATTACTTTGTGCAAACGCAATGTTCCCATTGCCGAGATTCGCCCCATACCTAAATTCAAAGAAGGGAAACGACCCATCGGCACTGGCAAGGGTGAGTTCCATCTTGACGATCGTTTTTTCGAACCATTGCCTGATGATCTACTCGATCTATTTAATGGCGGCGGAAATTGAGCGGCTACCTGCTCGATACATGTACGTTTCTGTGGCTCATCGAAGATTCAATACGACTTACTAGAACAGCTCGGTCGACGTTCTTGAATCGCGCAAATCCCGTGTATCTGAGCGTTGCGTCTGCGTGGGAAATTATCATCAAAGCAAAACGCAATAAACTCGACTTTCCCAAACCGGTTCATGACTTTCTGATCGAACAACGCAAGAAGTTGGGGCTTGAAATGCTGGCGATTGACGAGGACTCGATTTATCCCCTTTCGCGCTTGCCCGAGATACACACCGATCCGTTCGACCGAATGTTGGTTTCCCAAGCAATGGCGCGCGACCTTACAATAATTACGCCTGACGAACAAATCAGTAAATATCCCGTCAAAACACTCTGGTAAAGTAGTGGTAATGGGGCTTTAAAATCTATTCAACTTCACTCTGGACATTCGATGTTGCAGCTCACTCAATACACCAAACAAGGCGCCATCGGCGTCATCACGCTAAACAATCCGCCGCTCAATGCGCTCACACAAACCCGCGGTCTGTTGCAAGAGATCAAAGACCATCTTGCCACCGGACAGGCGGACACCGCCGTCAAAGCCTTCGTACTCATCGGCGCAAATCGCAATTTCAGCGCCGGCGCGGACATCTCGGAATTCGGCAAGCCGACGGAGCCGACCAAGGCCGACCTGCGGCAATTGACGGAATATATGGATACGGTGACCAAGCCCCTCGTCGCCGCGATCCACGGTCCCACCATGGGGGGCGGTCTGGAATTAGCGATGGCTTGCCACTATCGTGTCGCCGCGCCGGACGCGCAGTTAGCCTTGCCGGAAGTCAAGCTGGGCCTGCTTCCTGGCGCGGGTGGCACGCAGCGCCTGCCGCGCTTGATCGGCGCGGAACAAAGCCTGCGCATGATCACGACCGGTGAACCGATCAAGGCAGAGAAAGGTGCGAAACTGGGTTTAGTGGATGAACTGGCACAAGGCGATCTGCTGCAAGCGGGTATCGCCTACGCGGAAAAAGTTGTCGCGGAAAATAAGCCTCTGCGCCGCGTGCGCGACCTGACCGTCAACGTCCCCGGCGGCCCCAATGTGTTTTTCCCCATCGCCCGCGCGGAGGTGGCGAAAGCCTCGCGTGGTTTTCCCGCGCCGATGAAATGTTTCGAATGCGTCGAGGACGCGGCGCGCGTACCCTACGACCAAGGTTACGCTAACGAGCGCACGCGCTTCATGGAGCTCATTGTCACGACGGAATCGAAAGCGCAACGTCACGCCTTCTTCGCCGAGCGCGAGGCGAGCAAGATTCCCGATGTGCCGGACTCTACGCCGATCATCCCCATCAAATCCGCTGCGGTGATCGGCGCGGGCACCATGGGCGGCGGCATTACCATGAACTTCGCGAACGCCGGTATCGCGGTGAAAATGTTGGAGATGAAACACGAGGCGCTCGATCGCGGTTTGGCGACCATTAAGAAAAACTACGCCAACACCGTCGCCAAAGGCCGTCTATCGCAGGAGGACATGGATAAGCGCATGGCGCTCATTTCCACGACCCTGGCCTATGACGATTTAAAAGATGTCGATATCGTCATCGAAGCGGTGTTCGAAGATATGGACGCGAAGAAAAAAGTCTTTGCCGAACTCGACCGCGTGATCAAGCCCGGCGCAATACTCGCGAGCAATACTTCAACGCTCGACGTGGACGCCATCGCCGCGATAACGAAGCGGCCTGAAAGCGTGATCGGTACGCACTTCTTTTCGCCTGCCAACGTCATGCGCTTGCTCGAGATCGTGCGTGGCAAAAAGACCTCGAAAGAAGTCCTCGCGACCACGATGAAGCTGGCGAAACAAATGCGTAAAGTTGGCGTCGTGTCCGGCGTGTGCGACGGTTTCATCGGCAATCGCATGGTGGAGGACTACATCCGCCAAGCAACGTTCTTATTAGAGGAAGGCGCGTTGCCGCGGCAAGTCGACGCTGCGCTGCAAAAATGGGGCATGGCCATGGGCCCATTCGCCATGAGCGATCTCGCCGGACTCGACATCGGCTGGGCGATCCGCAAGCGTAAGATGGCTGAAACCGGCGAACATTTTTCCGCCATCGGCGACCGCATTTGCGAAATGGGACGTTTCGGTCAAAAAACCGGCTCGGGTTTTTACCTATACGAAGCCGGCAACCGCACACCGGTTCCCGACCCCGTCATCGAAAAACTCATCGTCGATTATTCCAAGGAACACGACATCCCGCGGCGTGAAATTAGCGACGAAGAAATCATCGAACGCTGTATCTATGCGCTCGTTAACGTCGGCGCGCAAATTCTCGACGAAGGCATCGCGCTACGCGCGAGCGACATCGACATGGTTTATCTCACTGGCTATGGGTTCCCGCTGTATCGCGGCGGGCCGATGTTTTATGCCGACACGGTTGGGCTGAAGAAAGTGGTTAAAACCATGGAGCAGTTCGCGAAAGGCCGCAACGGACATTTCTGGAAGGTTGCGCCGTTGCTCAAGCAATTGGCTGACGAAGGAAAGAGTTTTAATCGTTAGCGATCGAGTTAGTTTCCCTCCCCTTCAAGCCTGTCCTGAGTAGCGCCGAAGGAGGAAGGGATTTGCCAACCTGACGGAGAAACGCAATATGGGATCACACGACGAGCAAGGCCTTCGCGCCACCTTTAGCAGCATGGAACAAAGCACCGCTGAGGATTGGAAACTCATCTCTGCTGAATATATGCCTTTCGCTAAGGCGCTCCCAGAGCGGGTTCTGGCGCATCTTCAGTTACTGAGCGGCGACTACGGCGGTTTTGCCGTGGATCGCATGACCCATTCGCTGCAGACCGCTACCCTCGCCCACCGTGCCGGGAAAGACGAGGAGTATGTCGTCTGCGCTTTGCTCCACGATATCGGCGACACACTGGGGTCTTACAATCATCCGGACGTCGGCGCCGCCATAATCAAGCCTTTCGTGTCCGCCGAAAATCACTGGATGGTGGAAAAGCACGGCATCTTCCAAGGCTATTTTTTCTTCCATCACATCGGCATGGACCGCAACATGCGCGAGCAATTTCGCGGCCATCCCTGCTTCGAACAGACGGCGGAATTCTGTGAGAAATACGACGGACCCGCATTCAATTCCAACGGCGAAACCCTGCCGTTGGAATTCTTCGAACCCATGCTGCAGCGCATGTTCGCGCGGCCGAAGAACACAATCTATAAAAGTGCGATCGAAAAGCAAACCGCATAAAAATAATAGGCTTGTGAATCTGCCCAGGACGGGCATAACATAGCAATTGTTCAGGGAACCAGTTAAACCGCATGCGCACACCATGCAACGATAACGAGGAGGACTAGAAATGACCGACGCAGTGATCGTATCCACCGCACGCACCCCGATCGGCAAAGCTTATCGCGGCGCCTTCAACATGACCCACGGCGCGAAGCTGGGAGGCCATGTCATCAAACACGCCGTCGAGCGCGCCGGCGTTGAACCGCAGGAAATCGAAGATGTCATCATGGGTGTGGCCAACCCGGAAGGCGCCACCGGCTTCAACATTGCGCGCCAAGCGGCGATCCGTGCGGGCCTGCCCGTGACCACCTCCGCCGTCACCGTCAACCGCTTCTGTAGCTCGGGCCTGCAGGCGATCGCCATGGCGGCCCACCGCGTGATCGTCGACCGCGTGCCCATCATGGTCGCCGGTGGCCTGGAATCCGTCAGCATGGTGCAGAACGACCATCAGAATATTTGGCATGCCAACGAAGATTGGATCAAGCGCCACAAGCCGCAATTGTATTACTCCATGATCGAGACGGCGGAAGTGGTGTCCGAGCGTTATAAAATTTCTCGTGAACGACAAGACGAATACGGCCTGCAAAGCCAGCAGCGCACGGCGGCGGCGCAAGCGGCGGGCCGCTTCAAGGACGAGATCGTGCCGCTGCACACCTACAAACAACTGATCGACAAGGCAACCGGCCAATCCACCATGGTGGAGATTACCTTGGAAAAAGATGAAGGCAATCGCGCGGATACCACCATTGAAGGGCTGGCGAATCTGAAGCCCGTGATCGGCGACAACGGCTACATAACCGCAGGTAACGCCAGCCAGTTGTCTGACGGCGCATCGGCCTGTGTGGTGATGGACGCCAAGCTGGCGGAAAAGCGCGGCATCAAGCCGCTCGGCATTTACCGTGGTTTCGAAGTCGCCGGTTGCGAGCCGGACGAAATGGGCATCGGCCCGATTTTCGCGGTGCCGCGTCTGCTAGAGCGCTTCAATCTCAAAATGGACGATATCGGCCTGTGGGAATTGAACGAGGCGTTTGCCGTGCAAGTGATCTATTGTCGCGATCATCTCGGCATTCCGAATGATCTCCTCAATGTCGATGGCGGCGCCGTTTCCATCGGCCATCCCTACGGCATGAGCGGCGCGCGCATGACCGGCCACGCGCTGCTTGAGGGTCGCCGCCGCGGCGTGAAATATGTGGTCGTCACCATGTGCGTCGGTGGCGGAATGGGCGCGGCTGGGTTATTCGAAGTCGTGCATTGATTCATTGATGCCTGGAAACGCGCTTCCTTATTGCCTGTCCGAGCATGCATACCGGAGAGGCAAGCGGGGCGCTCCTCCTGGCCATGCCATGGTTGAAACTCACATGATCCGAGCATTTCATTTTATTGTTTCACTGCTCTTGCTGGGCTTGTCCAGTCAAGCGTTCGCGCAAGACCAACCGGTGCCAATCGAACAGGAGCCGCGCCATAAGCTCGTGTTTGAAAATGACATCTTGCGCATTTTCGACACGCGCATTCCCATTGGCGATGTGTCGCTTTTCCACATCCACAGTTTCGACAGCGCGTTCGTCTGCATCGACGGCGGAGAAACCCAATCGGAAGAATTAGGCAAACCGATACAGAAGCGGCCACCGTTCAAAGCCGGAGACGTTTGGTTTCGCCCCCATGCCACGACACCCCTGACCCACCGCGTGAGCAACCTGGGTCAGACCAACGTCCGCGTGCTGGATATCGAACTGAGGAAGCCATTGATGGAATCCGACGTAGCGCTGACGAAGCTGCCTAAGGACTTTGCACCCATACTCGAAAACGATCGCGTGCGCGTGACGCGCCTGACGCTCATACCGGGCGCGAAGACGCCCGCCCACACCCTCACGCGCGCCGCGCTATTCGTGATCGTGAAGGCTAGCAAGGCGGTGTTCGATTTGCCACGCCAGCGGCGCCTGACGGACTACGATCCCGGCGATTATTTTTTGGTTCCCGCGAACGCGGAACGCTTTATCGGCAACTTCGGCGATTCGGTTTTTGAAGCCGTTCAAATAGAAATCAAGTAGCCAAACAATAGAGGAATGACTGCAAATGAGCGTTAAAAAACTATTCGACTTA
>JAYTGZ010000324.1:0-5600 GCA_043733025.1 Pseudomonadota bacterium
AAAATGGAGCCTGAGTAAGACGCGTCGTTCAGGCGACGCGTATCCGGACTTTCAGTCCGTAATTCAAACCCACCGGCTTTAGCCGGTGGTTGTTTAGTCAAAAAGTAAACTTCGCCATAATGAGCCTGGCTGCGCCCATCCAGCTTCGGCGCGAGATCGCCGATGAATACGTTGGTCGCCAGCACGACGAAGCGGCAACGGACGCTGCCGTGTCGATGTCGCCGTCCAGTGTGGCAAAGGGCGGACCGCGTGGTGTCGTCGCGGCGTAGTAATTGTTGCCGGTGAGTTGGTCGGTTTGGGTGAAAGTCAAGGCTACGAAACCTCAGATACTCGGTCATTCCCGCGAAAGCGGGAATCCATCTTGATGCCGCGGAATGGATTCCCGCTTTCGCGGGAATAATAGGTCTCTTCTGATCGCGGTTTTCTCAAGCAATTACCTTGGCAATCTGAAATGCGAAATCGTGCAAGCTCAAAATCCCATGGTAATGGGTCGCTTCGACAACGTCAAAGCATAGTCAAACACGATTTTCACGACCATGCGATTAAAATGATTCGGTGAACATTTCAATCGTCAACGTTATTCACTTATTGCACTCTGTGAGCCGTGGCGCTCTGGCAACCCACTCGGAGCGCGTCGCAGGCTATCCGTACGCCACCGTCTTACCGTTGGTGTTGGACGAGCACCATCGTCCGGTCTTTCTGATTAGCTCATTGGCGGAACATACCAAAAATTTGCTGAGTAATTCGAGAGCCAGCTTGATGGTATTCGATGAATCTCAGCCTGACGTGTTGTCGGGCGCTCGCATCAGTCTGATCGGCGACGTGCTGCGGTGGGATGCGGAGCCGCGATTCGTGGCGAGATATATGCGTTATCAACCCGATGCTGAACGTTATCTCGCTCTGGGGGATTTCGCGTTCTTTCGCTTCGAGACGAAACAAGTGCGCGCCATCGCGGGCTTTGGCTCGATGGGTTGGATCGCGCCGGAACGATTATCGCGGATCGCCGCGCTTTCGTTGGATGAGGAGGAGAAAGCATTGCGCCACATGCCGCGCTCGCCTTCGGATGACATGCGTTTGCTCGGGGTCGATCCCTACGGCGCCGACCTGGTTCGCGCCGGTGTGCGCGAGCGGCGCAAATTCGACGGCGCGCCGCTAAACGGGCAATCGTTGCGGCGGGCGCTGGAATTCCTTAGCACATCAAACTCGCGATAGTTTGAATCCTTCGTAGCCATTCTGCGCGACGGTGTCGCACTTTTTCTTGTAGTTGTGAAAGCCGCCGACGTAGGGCATGAACACCCGCGGCTTGCCGGGAATATTCGCGCCTAAATACCAGGAATTGGCGAGGGGATAAAGCGTCGAATTGGCGATTTCGTTCACATGCTCGACCCAGGCGGTTGCCGAGGTTGTGTCCGCTTCGATGCGATTCATGCCTCGCGCTTGCAGGTGTTTTAAGCAGTCGACGATCCAATCGGTGTGCTGTTCGATGGCGAGGATCATCTGGGCCTTCACGCCGGGGCTGCCGGGTCCGGTGATGATGAACATATTCGGAAAACCCGCCACCATCATGCCCAAATAGGTCAGCGGCCCGGCGGACCATTTCTCCTTCAACGTCGCGCCCGATTGGGTGCGAACATCGATCTCGGCCAGCGCGCCGGTCATGGCGTCGAATCCCGTGGCGAAGACGATGGCGTCAAACTCGTATTGTGCCTCGCTGGTGCGCAGCCCCGTCGCGGTGATTTCCTCAATGGGTGTGCGCCGCGCGTTCACCAAGGTGACGTTGTCGCGGTTGTAGGTCTCGTAGTAGTTGGTGTCGAGGCACAGACGTTTCGTGCCGATCGGATGGTCCTTAGGCGCGAGCAATTCCGCGACTTCGGGATCGCGCACGGCATCTCGAATCTTCCGGCGAACGAATTCGGAGGCGGTGTCGTTTGCCTCTTTGTTCAGCAACAGATCGGTGTAGGAAAAAAGAAAGCTGATGCTGCCACCGGCCTGCCACTTCGCTTCATAGAGCCGTTGGCGCTCTTCGGGCGTGGAATCTAGGGCCGATTGCGTGGGCGGCGGATGGCCGGCGATGCCGAAGGGCGTGTCGAACGCCGCTCGTCTGCTTGCCGAGTATTGCGCTTTGTGGCTGCGTTCTTCTTCCGGGTCGAGCGGCCCGTTGCGCGCCGGCAGGCTGTAGTTCGCGGTGCGCTGAAACACATGCAAGTGCTTCGCCTGTTTGGCTATTTGAGGGATCATCTGCACGCCGGACGAACCGGTGCCGATCACCGCTACTCGCTGGCCGGTGAAATCGGCGCCTTCGTGGGGCCACAGTCCGCTGTGATACCACTTGCCCCGAAAGTTCTCCAAGCCCTTGAAGTCCGGCACCCGCGGCGTCGAGAGATTGCCGCTCGCCATCACACAATAGGCCGCGGAGACGACATCGCCCTTGTCGGTCGTGACGGTCCAGCGATTCGCGGCCTCATCGAACACCGCGGACACCACACGCGTGTCCAACTGAATATCGCGCAGCAAGTCAAAACGCTCGGCAACGTGATTGATGTAGCGCAGGATTTCCGGCTGGGTACCGTAGCGCTCCGGCCATTTCCACTCTTGCTGCAAATCCTCCGAGAACGAATAGGAATATTCCAAGCTCTCGATGTCGCAACGCGCGCCCGGATAGCGGTTCCAAAACCATGTGCCGCCCACACCGCTGCCTGCTTCGAAAACCCGCACGCGCATACCCAACTCACGTAGCCGATGCAGCATATACAACCCAGCCAGCCCGGCGCCGACGACGATGGCATCGAATTGAGCGGTTTGCTGCATGGCCGGCTCGACGGTGCTGGATACTGACATATTCATTTTTTCACTTATCACGATAGACATTAAAATTTTGTCATTCCACCCCCCCGATTCAAGCATTCGAGGGCAGGCTCCGGCGGGAATCCCGCGTCTTGAGCCCGACGACACTGGGTCCCCGCCTGCGCGGGGACGGCGCGTGCCAAGATTGTACGATAGCCGGGACGTGCCGTTAATGCAATTTCGCGATAGTTGGAGATTGAAGATTTTCAGGTTTAGTCGCACACTTTAGTCTCTTCGAAGGATTGATAGGATAAGGATTTTTTGATGGCATCGACGACACGCTTACCCGTCGTGTTTTTTGGACACGGCAGCCCGATGAATGCGCTGGAACGCAATGACTTCACCGAAACCTGGCGCACGTTCGGCGCATCGCTTGCCAAGCCCCGCGCGGTGTTAATGATATCCGCTCACTGGTTCACCCGCGGTACCCATGCCGCCGCCATGGAAACGCCCGAAACGATTCACGATTTCGGCGGATTCCCGCAGCCGCTGTTCGATTTTCAGTATCCGGCGCCGGGCGCGCCCGAGCTTGCGCAGCGGGTCGCGGACTTGCTCGCGCCGTTGCCGGTGGGCCTCGATCGCGAGTGGGGACTCGATCATGGTGCGTGGTCGGTGCTTACCCACGTGTTCCCTGAGGCGGACGTGCCGGTGGTGCAGTTAAGCATCGATCGCACGCAACCGGCGCAGTTTCATTACGATCTCGGCAAGCGCCTGGCTCCGCTACGCGATGAAGGCGTGTTGATCGTCGGCAGCGGAAACGTGGTTCACAACTTGGGCATCATGAACTGGCGCGAGCAAACGGTGGCTTACGATTGGGCCGTGCGGTTCAACGACTTGGTCAAACGCTGTCTTGAGTCCAGGGATCATGCGCCGCTAATTGGCTATGATCAGCTTGGCAACGATGCGCGGCTTTCGATTCCCACGCCGGAGCATTATTTGCCGTTGCTATACATCATCGGCCAGCAAACCGCTGACGATAAAATGACTTTATTAACTGATGGCATCTTCGGCGGATCAATCAGCATGTTGTCCCTATCGATCGGCTAATAGATACCTTGCCAGGATCCGCATGGATACTGGCTCGCAGCCGTGCCATTGCCAGGAGCCAATAGCCATGCGGATCCTGGCAAGGGGTTTGCTAGTTGCGCGGTCTCATGAACGCGGCGTTCGGCGAATTTGTCCATCCAGATAACGACAAAGTTGTGAATAGCATGAAACTCGATCCGTAAATCGATTGCGCCTGCCAATGCACCATCTATAGAATGACGCAATGCGACGAAAACAGCCACCCGCGCCGCCCCGCAAATTTTTCCAGAACACCATCGCTATCGTCTACGATTTCGACGGCACCTTATCGCCGCAGCCTATGCAGGAGTACACCGTGCTGCCGAAAATCGGTATCGACGGCAAGACCTTTTGGGATCGGGTGAATAAGGAGGCGCACGAAACCGGCTCCGATTCGATGCTGGTTTACATGCGGTTGATGCTGCGCGAAGCGAATACGCGCGAAGTTTCGATTAAGCGCGAGGATTTCGCTAGGTTGGCTCGCTCGATTGAGTATTTCCCAGGTGTAGGGACGTGGTTCAGCCGAATGAATGCCTATGTCAAGCGGCGCGGCGCGGGCAGGATCAAGGTGCAGCATTACATCATCTCTGCCGGTCAGAAGGAAATATTGGATGGCGTTTCGATCCGCAAGCACTTCAAACAAATTTACGCCTCGGAGTATCACTTCGATCACAACGGCGTCGCCGATTTCCCCAAGGTGTTGATCAATGACACCACCAAGACCCAGTTTTTATTCCGCGTTAACAAAGGCCGCGAAGTGTTGAACGAATCAATCAACGAACACATGCCCGAAAACCAGCGTCCGATTCCGTTCAGCAACATCATCTACATCGGCGATGGCATGAGCGATGTGCCGTCCATGGCTTTGACCAAAAAGCATGGCGGCCACACCATCGCCGTGCATGATCCGAATAAGAAAAGCGGCCGCGAGCAATGCATCAGCCTGATGCGCGCCAACCGCGTCGACCTGATCGCGCCGGCGGACTATCGCAAGGCCAGCAAACTGTCGGTTCAAGTGGAGTTGCTGCTCGATGCCGTCATCGCTAATATCGCCTACGACGAAGAAACATTCGGCTGCAAGATCGAGCATGGTTTGCTTGCCTAGCTCCAGCACTGTTCATTTAAGACCGGTTCTCCCTGAGCTTGTCGAAGGGCCTAGCTATGCGGCGACACTTCGACCGTTCGACCGTTCGACAAGCTCACAGCTCACGGCTCACGGCTCACGGCTCAGCCAGAACGGATTAAATTAGCTCAGTGAACAGTATTGTGCCTCGCTCATGAATGGCCACCTGTTTGAGGCGCTCAAGTGCTTGTCCCACGAGGAGTTCCGGTCGGGAACGGACATCGCCGCTAAGCTCGGCGTATCGCGGGCCACGCTGTCGAACGCCCTCAAGGACGTGGATCAGCTCGGTATCCAGATTTACAAAGTTCATGGCCGCGGCTACCGGCTCGCGGCGCCGCTGGATTGGTTGGACTACAGGCGGGTGGTTCGCACCCTGGGTTCTGCCGCCAAGTACTTCAATCTCGAAATCGCGGATGTGTCCGTCTCGACCAACACCGCTTTGATGGAACGGGCCTTGTCGGGAATCCCGAGCGGGACGGTGCTCGCTGCAGAGTTCCAAAGCGAGGGCCGCGGCCGTCGTGGCCGGCGCTGGTTTGCGCCCTTGTGCGGCGGAGCGACGTTTTCTTTG
>JAYTGZ010000325.1:0-2864 GCA_043733025.1 Pseudomonadota bacterium
ATACCGGCGCGTGATCGGCGACGCGCAGCCAAATTTTGTCTTCGATCCCTTTGAGTTTCGCCAACATCCGCGCGCGCTCGTTGACGTCTTCATATTCGATCAGCATCGTTGCTTTAAGATTGGCGCCATCGGGGATAAGCGGGTTGTAGGCTTGCAGTTCGTCGTCGATGCCGGCCTCTTCGAAGATGCGCTCGATGCGCAACATCTCTTGTACTTGATAGCGTATCGTCAATTCATCTTCGAACAACAAGGTGACATGATCGCCCAGATGCACGGTGCGGCGCTTCTTGTGTTCGATCACTTTTGTGCGAAACTCTTTTCTCGCTTTGGCGTAGGCTTCGAGGGTCATCAACGATTCACGTTTTATCCGCGGCATGGCGTCTAAATTCCGTATGCGATGCGTACTAAGCTGATTGGATGGGCGAGTTCCGCGTTGGTTGCGCCGTTTTCGGCGATGCCCTGTTCGATGTGGTGGCCGGCGAGTTGGCAGTCGGAACTGATGTAATCCGGCTGTGTTTGCGCCATGGCCTTGAATACGGGCTTGCCGATTTTCATTGCTTGCGCGTGGAATTCTTTCTTCACCCCCCACGTGCCGGCGTGGCCGGAGCAGCGCTCGACTGTATTCACTTGCGTGCCCGGCAACAGTTTCAGCATCTCTTCCGTTTTCTTGCCGATGTTTTGTACGCGGCCGTGACACGGGACGTGGTAGGACACTTTGCCGAGCGGCTTTTTGAAGTCGGTCTTGAGCAAGCCGTCTTTGTTGCGCGCGACCAGATATTCGAACGGATCGTACATGGCTTCTTTCACGGCTTGCACGTCGGCATCGTTCGGGAACATGAGCGGAAGCTCTTGCTTGAACATTAACGTGCAGGAAGGAATCGCAGTCAAAATCGCGTAGCCTTCCGTCGCGAGCTTTACCAGATGTGGAATGTTCTTTTCTTTCAGCGCGGCGACGGAGTCGAGATCCCCCAATTCCAGTTTAGGCATGCCGCAGCAGGTTTCTTTCTCGACGAGGATGTGCGGAATCTCGTTGTGCGCGAGGATCTTAAGCAGATCATGGCCAATGCCAGGCTCATTGTAATTCACAAAACACGTCGAAAAGATCGCGACTTTACCCGGCGTGCGTTGGCCATCTTTGATCGCGAAGCTGTTGTCGGGCTTCGCGCCGCTGCGGAATTTTTGTCCGGCGTACTCCGGAATCCAGGCTTTCTTATCGACGCCCAATTGGCTTTCCATCAGCCCGCGCATCAAGCCGGTTTTATTCACGGCGTTGACGGTTTGGGTGACGATGGGAATGCCCGCGAATCGGCCGAGCATATCGGTGCTCGACAATAATTTATCGCGGAATGTGCCGCCGGTTTTTTTGAACTCGACCGCCTTCGCCCGCAACATGGTGTGCGGAAAATCCAAGTTCCACGGATGCGGCGGCACGTAGGGACACTTGGTCATGTAACACAGGTCGCAGAGGTAACATTGATCGACAACGTCCTTGAATTTCTCCTTCGGCACACCGTCCATCTCCATGGTCGGGCTTTCGTCGATCAGATCGAACAACTTGGGAAACGCACCGCACAAGCTCACACAGCGCCGGCAGCCATGGCAGATGTCGAAAATGCGCTCTAATTCGTGGCTGACTTTTGCTGCGTCGTAGTACTCGGGATTGTTCCAGTCGATGGGATGCCGAGTGGGGGCTTCTAGACTGCCTTCGCGCATGGGGGATGCTCGTGAAAAGTGAAGGGTGAAAGGCGGTTGGCCTTTCACCCTTTATTGTTCAACCTTTGTCGCCTTTAGTCAGCCAGCGCATCCAAGGCTTTCTGGAAACGATTGGCGTGGGACCGCTCGGCTTTCGCCAGCGTTTCAAACCAATCGGCTATTTCTTCGAAACCTTCGCCGCGCGCGGCTTTCGACATGCCGGGATACATGTCGGTGTACTCGTGGGTCTCGCCGGCAATGGATGCCTTGAGGTTGTCACGGGTGCCGCCGATCGGTAAACCGGTAGCGGGATCGCCAACGGTTTCCATGTATTCGAGATGGCCGTGGGCATGGCCCGTTTCGCCTTCCGCCGTGGAGCGGAACACGGCGGCGACGTCATTCTGACCTTCCACATCGGCTTTCGCCGCGAAATATAGGTAACGGCGATTAGCCTGGGATTCGCCGGCGAACGCGTCTTTCAAATTTTGGTGAGTCTTGCTTCCTTTGAGTTCCATCTCGATCTCCTTTTAGGGTGAAACGTCTTGCCGGCCCGACACCCCCGCAGGGAGGACGAGCTGGCCTTGACGTAGACTAGGTCTAAATTATAAATATTTGGCCGGAATCGGTCAAGGCGAAATCGCCCGCCTCACCCCCGGCAAGCGCGGATGACGCGACTCACGTTTGAGGAACGGCGCCAGTTCCGTGAGCGCGAGTTTATAGACCTCGCGCTTGAAATCGACCACGTTTTCCATCGGCACCCAGTATTCGCTCCAGCGCCACGCATCAAACTCTGGGTGATCCGACGCCCGCAAGCTCACATCCGTATCGCGGCCCACCAAACGCAGCAAATACCAAATCTGCTTTTGCCCGCGATAGGCGCCACGCCATTCGCGGCGAATCCACTGTTCCGGCACTTCATAACGCAGCCAATCCCGCGTTCGCCCTAAGATACGGACATGTTTGCGCAATAGGCCAATTTCCTCGGTGAGCTCGCGATACATCGCCTCTTCGGGCGTCTCACCGTGCTGAATGCCACCTTGCGGAAATTGCCAAGAATGCTCCTTAACCCTCTTACCCCAAAAAACTTCGTTGTTCCGATTGCACAAAACAATGCCGACGTTCGGGCGGTAACCATCTCGGTCTATCATGTTACACCGCCAAAATTCTTTAAT
>JAYTGZ010000326.1:0-3277 GCA_043733025.1 Pseudomonadota bacterium
GTGTGATAGACGTACAGCGCATCATCGGCGAGTAACTGTTGGGCGGACGCGAGTAAGCGCGGGGAACGGGCGGCGGAATGAAAAATCGGCGAGGCAGTCGGACCGTCCGCCTCGTGTACGCGATAAATTGTCTTAGCGACGCCGCCAGTGCGCTCGCGCACCAGATGATCGGTGTCGATGCCCTGGATGCGCTGTAAATCGGCCTTCATGGCTTTGACTTCGCGTGGTGAAAATAGCTCGGGCAACACGAGGAACCCGTCGCGTTCGTAAGTTTCAAGTTGGATTTTGGAAAGTTGCATGGTGACCTAATGATTAGTTTCGGGAACTGCAAAAGCGGCGCGCATTAGTCGCGGCTGCATTCATGCACATAAAGCTTAGATCCAGGGCCGATTTCGCTCATCTCGTCGTCCTCGATCGTGAAACTATCCATACGCATGGTGAGATAGCGCTCAAAATACAATTTTATTTCCTTCTCGATACCGCGGTCGAACTCGGGTTTTACGACATGCGTGTTGCCGCGGGTGACTTTTACGATCTTGCCGTCCTTGGCGACCAGCTCGCCGTCTTTGAAAACGTGAGCCGGCTTAGAGAACATTTTCTCCCGGTCGGGTAAATCTTCATACACCGTGATGTCCGCCGCGGCGCCGGGCGCTAGGTGGCCGCGATCGTGCAGCCCCAATATTTTCGCGGGCCCGGCGCGGGTCATGATGGCGATTTCGTACAGCGAGTATTCGCGATTGATTGACGCTAACGTACTTAGCGCCGCTGCGTCCGGATTGAGGCGTGACAGTTGCTCGTTGCGAAAAGTTTTATCCATCAACAATTTGATGAGATGCGGATAACTCGTGAACGGCGCGCCGTTAGGATGATCGGTGGTGAGAAAGATGCGCCACGGGTCGTTCACCAGCAAAAAAATCTCCAGGCCGATCGCCCACTGTAACGCGTTGACGAAATTTTTGTCGCGATATCTGAATGGCACCACGCCGCAGCCGGCGTCACACTCGATATCCATCACTACAAACTTTTTCGGGCTGGCGAAACCGGCATTGCGATGCTGCGCCATGTTATCGCCCGAGGCGGTGACCGTCTGCCCAAAAAGAATCTGGCCAACGTCGGCGCTAACGTTTTTGTTAGCGTTGATCGCCTCGGCAATGCGCGCCGCGCCGGATGAGAATTTTCTATCGCCCTCCGTGCCGTAGGAATGAAATTGAATGTGGGTGAGATGAATCGGCAAACCTTCCGCTGCTTCCATGGTCGCCAGCGTGGTGTCGACGTTGCCCGGCACGCCGAGATTGCTGGCGTGAACGTGCAGCGGATGGGGCACCTTCAGGTCCTCAAGTGCCCGCGCCAAAGTCTTCACAATATGCCGCGGCGTCTGGCGATAGTGGATGTGCTCCTCGTCGAGATCGAGCTTACGCTGGTTGAATTTGAACGCACTGATGCCGCCCGGATTGACGACTTTAATCGCCATGCATTGCGCTGCATGCAAAGTCCAGGCGACGTAATCGTTGATCGCTTTCTGATCGCGCTTTGCCGCGAGCATGCGCAGCAAAAAATCGTCGGAGCCCAGCATGGCGTAACCGCCGCGATCGACGATGGGCGTGTCCGCCATTTCGAGATGGGCTTGGCGCGCGTTAACCGGCAGTATTGCGGGTTCGAAGCACGCCGTGTAGCCCATTTCCGCATAGCGATAGCCCGTCGCCAGCGTGCCCGGCGCGGCGCGGCCCGCGCTGCCGCGGGTGAGTTCCGTGGGCGCGAGAGGATCGCCGCGATGATCTTCCGGCAACATGGCGCGGGCGATGTTGATCTTGCCGCCGCCGATGTGGGTGTGCATATCGATGGCGCCGGCCATGACTATTTTTCCGGCGAGATCGTAAACCCCGTCGATGCGTTCGCCGGCTAATGGAGGCGCGACGATGCGGCCATCGCGCACAAAAATATCGCGCACCTCGCCGTTAACGCCGTGGGCAGGATCGATGATCTTGCCGCGCGCGAACTTCACTAACATGGGGAATCACGGAAGGATTGCATGGCCGTTAGTTTAACGGCTTTATGAAACGCTGACGAATCGGGCGTGCGTGCCCTCCTGGTCGGGCGCGTTGCGGTTATCGACTTGCCGAAATGACTCTTCAAAAAAACGCACTTGCCACGACTCGCACCCAGCGTGCCGAGCGGCAGAGCATGGTCTGAGAGCCTTTATTCATGCGGCTCTCAGGCATGCAGGCTCAAACGCTAACGGGAATCCGATGCGCTGTCGCGGCCGAGACGATGGATGGTTCCTGTTTCCGAGAGGAAGCTGGAATGATGCGGCTCATCCTGCTTACGCTGCTCGCGCAAGCGTATGACAACTAAAGGGACAATCCAGTAAACCAACGACCAAATAATCAGGAAGCCGAGCAAACTTACGCAGGCGAGGTTGATATTTTCCATGGAATGAGAGTAGCAAAAACCGCCATTCGCCTTGGTAAACTTCTGTGACAAGAAAACTCAGCCAACGCCGCGGTTGGCCAAATGTTTGCTGCCTTGAATGCCGCCGAGCTAGTCGAGCGTCAGTTTCAAGGTGCCCAGACAGTCATACACGGATTTTTCCAACGCTTCCTCGCCGGGGGTGGGCATTTGCAAGTTCACCACCGTTACGACGTTGTTGATCACCGTTACGTACATGACGCCTTTCATTTCTTCCTTACCCGCCTTACCGGACCAGGTTATTTTTTTGTAGGAACCATTGCCGAACGACTCGTTGGAAATCTCGCTTTTCTTGAACTCCGCCCGCCGGCCCTCGAAACCGCCCATGTAACGTTTGAGGTACAACTCCTTTACCTCTTCTTGTTGCTCGGGTTTCAATAGAGAGTAGTCATCTTGGGTATAGTTGAACACTAGTTGGATCACGCCCGCGGCCTCGGTCTCGAGCTTGTCTTCGCGGAAGGCATAGGTGATGCCGTTAGACGTGCGACGAGAGCGCAATTCGACGAATCCTTCCGGCGGCCGGAATGCAAACTGATCGTAGGCGCCTTCAGGCTGGCATTCGCCGGCAATCGCGCTGCCGGAAAGGAGGATACCGAAACACGTGGTCGTGAATAATTTATTGATCATAGCCTTCTCGCGGGAAAATAAAGAGTGGTTGCATCGGGTTGCAAGCTACTTCGAGTGGGGATTCTAACCGATGGTTCCCTGAGGTCGTGTTGCCTCATCTAAAAATCTGAGTGAACGCTGATTCGTTGCCTCACGTAAGAATGTGAGTGAAATCGTTTAATTGTTTCATATAGAAATCTTTAGT
>JAYTGZ010000327.1:0-3412 GCA_043733025.1 Pseudomonadota bacterium
TGAACGCAAAGACCACCCAACCCCACCCTCTTTCTGTCCCGTTCGATTTCCATGGCCGTTATGACTCGTACATTCAACTCAAGTCCGACAGGCTCCTAGATCCGATGAATGGTTCGATGTCCCAGCGCCGGCAAGCTCTTGCGCAGGCTCGCCTGGTAACTCGGATTCATGCCGGCAATCACGACACCGGAGCCGCGCGACAGTCGATCCATCACCACGCCCCACGGATCGACGATCATGGAATCGCCATGGGTCTCGCGGCCGGAGCGGTGATAGCCGCCTTGCGCCGGGGCGATCACATAGGCTATGTTCTCGATGGCGCGGGCGCGGATCAACGCTTCCCAGTGGGCGCGGCCGGTGGTCTCGGTGAACGCCGATGGCACGGCGATGATATCCACTTGTTTCATGGCGCGATACAGCTCCGGGAAACGTAAGTCATAACACACGGATAGGCCGAGCTTGCCGAAGGGCGTGTCAACCACGACGACTTTGTCGCCCGGCTCGATGGTCTTGGATTCGTTGAATTTCTCTTGCCCCATGTCGAGGCCGAACAGATGGATCTTGTCGTAGCGCGCCACGCATTTGCCCTGGTCGTCATAGAGCAGCGACGTATTGCGAACTTTATCGGGTACGCTGGCCTCGATGGGAATCGAGCCACCGATGATCCAAATCTTATGGCGTTTGGCCGCGCTGCTGAGGAAATCCTGGATCGGGCCTTTTCCGGGTTTTTCGCGGGCGGCGACTTTGTCCGTGTCCTTGTTGCCCATTAACGCCCAATGTTCGGGCAACGCCACGAGGCTTGCGCCCTGAATCACCGCGGTTTTAATGAGGCGGTCCGCTTCCACGATGTTGCCTTCCACCACGGGGCCGGAGGCCATTTGAATGGCGGCGATGCGGAAAATTCCGCGTATCGGTTTGGCTTTGCCAAAACCGGAATTAGCACTCTTGTTACTGGTTTTTTTAGTCGCCATAACTCGTTATCTGCGGATGATTTTCTTTTCCTGTTGCGGACGCGAAACCTTGGCCACGACCGGATCATCCCAATTGCCCGTGACGTTGTACTCGTAGGCGAAGATCTTGTCGAAGGGATTCTGCAATATTTTTTGCAGCAGGTACGCGGCGATTCCGATCACCGGCCCGCCGGCGATGCCGCCGGCAACGGCAAACGTCTCCGCCAGGTTGGGAATCACTTTCACTTTCAAGTTCTGGCTCTCGGTGCGCGCATCCGCTGTCCCTTGCATGATCACGCCCGCCGACGAACCGCGCATGAAGAAATCGTCGGTCTGCATTTCGCCTAGGTCCATCTTCACCGTGGCGGAGATAGCGTCGAACGCGAAGCCATCGCTGAAGATATCACGAAAGTCAAGGGTGATTCGTTTCGGCAACGCTTGCAAACTGATGAGTCCGAGCAATTTACCCACTCCCGGTTGGACTTTCAGAAACTGACCGGACTTCGCCGCCAGCGTGAAGTTGCCGCTGAGGCTCGCCGGATCGAGCGCATACGGATCGCCTAACCACGATACACGCCCCACGATTTCAGCACTGCCTCGCTTGACCGTGCCGGGATAACCCATGTTGCCGAGGAATTGGCCGAGATCGGTGACCTTGAGATTCAGGTTCATCGCCGTCTGAGGACGATCCAGCCAACCTTGCCAGACACCGTCGGCGGTGAACACGCCCGCCGGAGTCGAAAGACGCACGCGCTCCATGTGCCAGTCTTGGCCTTCTTGGTTGGCGCGCAACTCCAATCTGCCGAGTTTGCGTTTACCGATTTGGAAATTGTCGGCCACGATATCCATCGAGGGCAATCGCCCGACGTTGCTGGGTTCGGGGCGTGCGTTGGCTTGGGTAGGCGCCGGAGGATTCTCCGCCGGCAGCGATAGTTGACTGAACCGCGCCGTGATCGTGCCCGCGCCGTCGGGCTGCCACAGGGCATTACCGCGCATGTTGTCGCCATCCAGGCCGATGAGCCACTGGCTCTTGCCTTGCTCCGCTTTAATCTGGAAATTGACGAAGTCGCGGTTGAATAGGTTCATGTTGGCTACGGTTAAATCGACGCCGCCGAGCGCGATGGATGCGGCGTTTTGCTGGCTGGCGCCGTTGCCTGCGGACATGCGCTTCGATAGGCGGCGCCAACCATCGGCATCCAGGCTCGCTATCGTTCCCGACAGCCAAACGCCATCACGGGACAGGGCGGGCGCCGGCCCGCCGAACGCGATCTCCGCGCGCGGCACGTCGCGTTTGCCGTAATCGATTTCCCGTAGCAATAACTGTGCGTTTAGTTGATCGGCGAGTTTGATTTGCCAGCGTTCTTGCTTGGCATCGAGGTTCTGAATATCGATGCGTGAGGGCCAGGATTCGTTCGCTGTTTTGGCGAAAGGGCGCGGCAGGTTCGACGTCAAACCGCGCAGATTCGACTCGATTTGGCCGCCATATTTCTTGCCGCGCACTTGAAACTGTCCACTCCATTCACCGACACCGGATAAATCATCAACCCAGGGTTGCGGCGAAATTTGCCGGATCATTTTCGGCGTCATCGACCCTTTGGCGCGAACGTCCCAATCGTCGCCACTGCGGTTCATGAGGCTCAGTGCGATCGGCTCGCCATAGAGTTTGCTTGTTGCATCGATACTGATGCCGGTCTTGCCGTCTTTGAGCTTGATCTTGGTTTTCCAATCGGTGGTCTTGGCAAAATCTTTGAGTATCGCAAGCTTAAGATCTTTTTCCAGTGCCGCGGTTTCCACGCTGCCGCCGCCCTCGAGCGTGGTCGTGCCGTCGGGCGTGGTCGCGATTTGAAACTGCGCCGGCGCACCCAGTACGCTGGTATTGGCAGTGGCGCGCAGTTCGCCTTTGTCGTCCTGGATGGTTACGGCTGCCGTCCAGTTCGCGTTGGCGGTGACGTATTTCATTGCCGCGGGATCGAAGTGTTGTTTCATCCCCGCCAGGGTGGCGTCGCCTTGGCCGTCGATGCGCAACGTCCCGTCCTTCAGGTTGGTGATGTTGAGTTTCGCCGGGCCGCCGAGCAAAGTTCCCGTGGCGCCGATCTTGATGCTCGTGTCGCCGTTTTGAACCTGAATCACGCCGGACCAGTCGCCGGCGCCGCTGAAATATTGGGCGGCAGGATTCTTATATTGTCTGAGGACGCCGGTGGCCGTGGCTTTGCCTTTGGCGTTGATGGTGATTTTGTGATTCTTGTCGGTTGCGATCGTCGCTTGGCCCGGGCCGCCCAACACCTCGCCTTGGAGCTGTTTAGCCTCGATGCCACGCTCGGAAAACAACAACGGCCCGGTAATCTTATTCAGGTCAGGGATGACCTTTTGCTGGTCGGTGAGCTGGCCGTTGATGAACTGCCAAGTTCCCGCGACACGGGTCTCCGGCAAACGGGCGAGTGGAATGCTCAACTTGAGATCGA
>JAYTGZ010000328.1:0-3901 GCA_043733025.1 Pseudomonadota bacterium
CGATGCGGTTTGGATCAACTTCTTTTTGCATGGAGACCCACGAAATGCCATTGCGATAGTCCTGCAACTGCTCGTGATAGAAAAGCTGTGCGCGCGGCTTGCCCTCACTCGCCCCGAAGTACCGGTAATCGAACACCTGCACAACCATACCAGCTTCGGCGAACTTCTTCGCGAAGCCGTCAAGATACATTTCCTTTACCGCGGTGAAACCATGTGCCATCACAATGGCCGGACGCTTCTCGCCTTGTTTTAACCCGCTCGGTACGTAATACCACGCCGCGCACTTCAAGCCTTGAGTCGAGAACATGACATCCTTGCGTTCGTAACTGCCCGCGAAAGTCAGGTTCGCAGCGAGTAATAGGCACAGCGCGGAAAGAAAACGAAACATTTGGATCATCGATTTCGATAATGGGAACATGAACTCCTCCACTGTGTTGAAACGATAGGCGGATAGCCGATAGGGATTTCAAACGGCCTTTTTCGCGAACCCTCAATCCGTCGCCTATGCGGCGAGAAGTCAATCACACGAGTGTTGCGTGAAAAATGGCATTCTGGTACCGATTCTTGGGGCTTTGATCAGTGTGCGGGGCTGGTTTGATAGCAGCTTCGGGCGTTTGCCCGAGCGCAGGCCGAGCGCGATCGTCGCCTTGCGTTGGGCAAGCGGTTTCGGCTCTCAGGCCGTTTGGAAGAAATGGCCCGAGGCCAGCCACTCGACTCGGCGCGCAGGCGAGCGCGGCGGGGCGCGGGCTGGTAGCAGCCTTTGTATTGATGCTATGGGCAAACCCAAATGGACGAGAATTCTGACTATCACCGGCGGCTCTTCGATGCCTGTCCTGAGCCTGTCGAAGGGGCTGCGATGATCTTCAAGCTGCGGGACGATGCAGAACTGACGTTTTTTCCAGGCGTTCCGATAGGAAACTTTCTGGAAAACCGAATCGATGCGCGCGTTGTAGGCATGCCGGTAGTTCTTGCCGTCCTTGCTCCAAATCGGAATGAGCCCAAATACGGCCGGCACGCATTCCGGTGGGTGAGTGGTCCCTCTTCGTGGGCAAGCCGAATAATCGGCGCCTGATGACCTGGATAGACTTCGTCGCGACATTCGAACTTTGGCGTGGGGGCGCCGAAGTATTCTTCGATCAGTTCGCGACTGGTGGGACAGTAGTTGGTGCACACGGATGGCAGGGTTTCCTCTGGCTGACCCAGCCTATTTTAGCGAATCCACTATTGAACTGCCAATTAAATCAAGCGTCGACGCAGGACGGGAACTGCTGGATAATGGACGCTCACTGTGAACGATTAAAGGATCCTCCCGATGCTAAAGAAAGTCTTCAAAGCCGTTGCCGAACTGAAAGCCCGTGCCAACAAGAGTGATGTTGCCCAGTTAGACGCTGGCTCGTCGTTATCCAAAAAGATCCGCCGTGCCATTGACGATCTGGAAGGTCGTGCGAAAGAACATGACCTTGCAGCCGGCACGGCGCGCGAGGCGGCGCAGCAGTTGCGTAAGCTGCTTACAGTCGGCGCACCCACCACAAAGGCCATTACCGTCCCGACGCCGACGAAAACGACCCCGGTGGCAAAGGTCAAACCCGCCCCGCCGCCAAGCATGAAAAAACCGGCGCCCCAAGCCAAGCCTGTCAAGAAAGCGGTACCGGCTAAGAAAGCCAGCGCAACGCCGAAAGCGATACCTATGGCAACGCCAAAAGCTTCGCCGAGCGTTCCGGCAAAATCCACGACAAAGTCTAATGCGAGGCCGACGTTGGCCGAAGCAGTCCAACACGTGCTCAAGACACGGCGCGATGCCAATGCCGGTGGTGTAAACGCGCGTCAACTGTATGCCGAGGTTCAGCAAGCCGGCTACCAATTCGGCGGCAACAACGTAGAAAACCGCATGAACTACCTACACAAAACGCTGCGCCAGAACAGCACGCGATTTAAGCGCACTGCCGATGGCAGTGTGACGCTAGCTTGACCCCCGGACGTCCTGGCACGGAACGGCGTCTCGAAAAAGAAAAAGCCCCCCGCTTGCGCGGGAGGCTTCAATAACAAGTCGACGGTTCCCCGTCGACATACTTGTCATGGTGAGTGGTTAGGCTTGCACTCATTGATTGGTCAATGGCCAGCGCTTGCGCGCCGGCGGTGAGTTTGTAGACCAGGCACGACCCCAAGATGCTGGGCACGGTGCGGCGCAAATTCGGCTGCAACATTCCCATCTCAATCAGCACGGGGACGATAGCGTCGTTCTCCGCACAGTTTTTGATGGCAATGAGCGAGTCGCGATTGCCGAGCTCGCGGCCGCGGCCGATGCAAGCGGTGAAGCGGCGCAACACTTCTCCGTCCTCGAGTCGTCCATGGTGAGCGGGCTGCCCACCGTTGACGACCGCTTCAATCACGACAGCACCGTCTAGCTAGCGCAAAAACTCAAGACGCACAAAAACGCCGCGCCAAATAAAGCGGGTATTCATGTTGATATTCTCCTTTCCAGAAAATAGCTGCGATCAGGGTCGCCCTATTGCGTGACGCCGAGCAGGATGTGGGTACGGCGCCGTTTGGCCTGGCATTGCAGCCGCCGGCAATGTTCAGTGCAGGCCGGTACCGGATCGATGAGTCGATAGCCGGTGACGCGCGCTTCAATGAACCAGTGTGCGCGGCAATCCGAGCACGTCGTCTCCAATTGCGTCGAAGGCGCCAGCGGAATCACACGACGGCGGTCACTTGCGTGATAGCCGCCGGGTCGTTGCCTTACTCGACGCCGGCGCCGAGGATTGGCTCGGCCCCTCCAGTCGGATAAGTCGTTTTTCGTGGTCCAATAGCCAGACCAGGGAACGATCCAAGTTTTTGTTCACTTCCCCCATACGCTCCTTGAGAATGGCAACACCGGACAGGCGGTCTAGAATGTCCATGATGGCACTCATTTTGCGCCTTCCGGATAATCGCCACGAAGTGCCGCCATCTCGGCGAAGATACGCTCGGCCTTACGATTCATGACCTCTGCCATGTCATTCATTTCGGCTAGCATGGCCGCGGTATTTTTAGTCGCGGCGTCCAGTAACGCGAGCTCGTCCAAGGTGATGCCTGATAGATAGGCATCCACGGCGTTGCGCACTTCCTCCGCAACGTTGGTCCCGTTTGCCTTGGCACGCTGTTGCAAGGCTTTCTTCTGCGGTGGTCGCAAGTGAATATTAGTCAGCTGCATGGTCGCGGTCATGAAAGTGTCCTCTTAATTTGGTATGCGCATAGTATATACATAGGTATGCAAGCGCATCAAGATGGGTGCGCCGACTTTCATCGACCTTACCAACGAAATCGACAGCGTGGCGGGCCGGCAACTGCGCCTGCGCGTCATCACGATCGAGCAGGGCGAATCCTGGAGCGAAGGCAGGAATATCACTCATTGGTCGGAGAACAAGGGCGATAAGCCAGTGGTGCTAATCGCGGTCGACGTCTTCAAGCCCTGAAGCAGGAAGCACGAACCTGCCCGGCACGGCAACGCCGGGCAGCCTCGATGCTCTCTTCTAGAATTCGCACCTTCGGGCTCATCTGCGTCATCTGGGCCGTGGCGAAAATGGCAAATGCAACATGGGTGGCATCGCGGCCGGTGCCGATGCGCATCACCTGGTTGCGCGGCGCCAGTTCGGTAGGATCGAACAGATACCTGCGCCCGGCAGAAGGCAGCGAAAAGCACTCGAACGCCTGTGTAGCATAACGACTACTGCTGCTACTAGCCGCTACATGACCCACCCGGCGATTGCTGATGAACGGCTCACCCCCGGCGTGTAGGTTCTGTCGCAAAACCTCAATTTTCACCAAACTACGGTTGCCATTGATGGCGATTGACAATTCAACGGCTCGGCACTAGATTGATGGTTGGCTAAAAAGGGCGTATAAAATCCCTATTCGTTTC
>JAYTGZ010000329.1:0-1591 GCA_043733025.1 Pseudomonadota bacterium
GCAAGTGTATGCCTTCAATCTCTTTCAGGCAGTCGTCCGATAGTGTGACGTATTCGCTCTGAATATTTTCCTTGAGTTGATCCATGGTCGTCGCGCCGATGATGCTGCTCGCGGTGAACCAGCGTTGGTTGACGAACGCAAGCGCCATGGTTGCGCCGGTCATGCCGTATTTTTTGGCGAGATCGACATAGGCCTGGGACGCGGGTTTGCCGTTCACCTTTTCGTAACGCTGACCAAAGCCCGCATAGATGTTGCAGCGGCCACGGCCTTCCGGTGTGAGATATTTTCCGGTGAGATGGCCAAACGCTAGTGGGCTGTAGGCGAGCAAACCAACGTTTTCGCGATGACAGGCTTCGGCCAGGCCATATTCAAAGGTGCGATTCATTAAGCTGTATGCGTTTTGAATTGATGCCACGCGCGGCAAGTTGTGTTGTTCCGCCATGCGCGTGAACTGACACACGCCCCACGGCGTTTCGTTCGACAGGCCGACGTAGCGAATTTTTCCCGACTTCACATGCACGGCGAGCGCTTCTAGTTGTTCGCGGATCGGCGTGGATTCGCGCTCCCGTTTCGGATCGTATTGATAGGCGCCGAAGATGGGCGTGTTGCGGCCGGGCCAATGGATTTGATAGAGATCGAGATAATCCGTTTGTAGGCGCTTCAAGCTGTCGTGCAGCGCGGCGTCGATTTGATCTTTGTTGACCTTGGAGCCGCCGCGCATATAAGTGAGGTCGGGCCGCGGACCGGCAATTTTCGAGGCGACGACGAGCTTATCGCGCCGTTGTTTTTTCAGCCATGGGCCGATGTAGGTCTCGGTCTTGCCGTAACTTTCTGCCGTCGGCGGCACGGCGTACATCTCCGCCGTGTCGATAAAGTTGATGCCGTTGGCGACGGCGTAGGCCAACTGCTCATGGGCATCTTTCTCGTTGTTTTGTTGACCCCAGGTCATGGTGCCCAGACAAATCCGAGTAACAACAAGATCGCTGTTTCCGAGTCGATTCATTTTCATTTACTGCCTCCGCTGGCGATTGCTTTAAGTTGGGAGCCGCAATAATAAAGGATACCGACACCGAGTCAAGTTTTGACCAGCGGCGGATGTTTCGCCATCTTCATTGGATTCCCGCTTCTGGGGGAATGACACACGGAGGTGTCGTCGATACAGGCCGGGAGGTTATGCGCTGACCAAGCCACCCGCGGACATGGCGGCGATGGCTTTCGCTTGGTGCATGTCTTTGGTATAGCCAGAGGCGAAAAGGCAGCACGCGAGTTGATTCAAGATCGGGTGGGGGATCGCCACTTTACCGGCCAGCGCTTGCTTAATCCACGCCGTGGTGGAGGTTAAATTAATATTGCGCGGCATGCGCGGGGTAGTGTGGCCGCGGCCGCTTTCGTCTTCGAACAACATGACGCGGTCGCCGTTGGATGCGAACTCCAGGGCGGGCCGACGGGTCGGATTGACGAAGGGCTCGCCCTCCGTGCCGCGGAACAATAGCGCCCTGTGCCCGGTCGTGCGATACACCACGCGCAGCAAATCCGCTTGAGTAACGTCCAACACATTGACCAGATGTAGGCCCTGACCGGCGAACGGATC
>JAYTGZ010000330.1:0-4203 GCA_043733025.1 Pseudomonadota bacterium
TCACGCAGGCGATGATCGGCCGTGTCGTAGTAGGTATTCCGCAACAGTTGGCTGGGGAATTTCTTCAGCGTCACCGCATTCACCATCGGCAACCGCAGCAGCCGCCAAATGTCGCGCTCGGCGATCAGCAGCTTGAGTTCGACCTCGTTGTTCATCGACGGCTTAACGGAGCTTCGCCAATTCGGCGATGAGGGTTTCCTGCGCGGAATAGCGTTTGCCACGACGCATGACTTTGCGCCGGTAGTCGCCGTCTGCCGTCATTTCCCAGGTGTGGCAGTTATCCTTGAGGTAGGGCGTCAGTCCTTCGTCGATCACGCGCCGTTTCACTTTTCCATCCAAAATTGGAATCGCTACCTCGATGCGGCGGAAAAAGTTTCGCTCCATCCAGTCAGCGCTGGAGAAATACACATCGGCTTGCTTGTTGTTGTGAAAATAATAGATGCGCGTGTGCTCTAGAAAACGCCCCAGAATCGAACGCACGCGAATATTCTCCGACAGCCCTGGCAGTCCGGGCCGCAGGGTACACACGCCGCGAATGATCAGATCGATTTTCACCCCCGCTTGCGACGCCGCATAGAGTGCCTTGATGACCTTTGGCTCCGTCAGTTGATTAAGCTTGGCTATGATCTTCGCAGGCTTGCCTTCGGCGGCGTGTTTGGCTTCTTGCTCGATGGCTTTGATGACGCGGGAGTGTAAGTTAAAAGGCGCTTGCCACAGATGATGCAGCTTGCTCGCCTTACCGAGGCCGGTGAGTTGCATGAACACTTCGTTCACGTCGGCACATATCTCGTCGTTGCCAGTGAGCAGCCCAATATCCGTGTAGAGCTTGGACGTGCGCGCATGGTAGTTGCCCGTGCCCAAATGCACGTAACGTTTCAACACGCCGTCCTCGCGCCGCACCACCATGGCCATCTTGGCGTGAGTCTTGTAGCCGAACACGCCATAAACCACATTGGCGCCGACCTCCTCCAAGCGCGCCGCCCAGTTGATGTTCGCCTCTTCGTCGAAACGCGCGAGCAACTCCACCACCACGGTCACTTCCTTGCCGCGCGCCGACGCGGCGATCAGTGCTTCGAGCAGATCGGATGCCCGCCCGGCACGGTACACCGTCTGCTTAATCGCGACCACGTGGGGATCGGACGCTGCCTGCTGAATAAACTCCACCACCGGCGCGAAGGACTGGAACGGATGGTGCAGCAGAATATCGCCCTTACGAATTGACGCGAATATATCCCTCGCCTTAGTGATCTCGGGCGGCAAACCCTGAACGAAAACGGGGAACTTGAGTTCCGCTCGCTCCACCGAGTCGGGCACGTGAACCAGGCGACCCAGGTTCACCGGGCCATTTACGCGATACAGGTCCTCTTGTCCCAGACCGAACTGTTGCAGCAGGAATTCCGTCATTTCCTGCGAGCAGTTGTCCGCCACTTCGAGGCGCACGGCGTCGCCGAACTGGCGCTGGGTCAATTCCCCTTGCAGCGCCAAGCGCAGATTCTTGATGTCTTCGTCTTCCAGGTCGAGTTCGCTATTGCGCGTGACTTGGAACTGGAACCAGCCGGTAGCATTCATGCCCGAGAAGAGATCGTTGACGTGCTCGTGCAAGATGGAAGATAGAAATACGAAGCCATATTCCACCCCGGCAAGGTCCTCGGGAAGCCGCACCAGTCGTGGCAGAGCGCGGGGCGCCTGCAGCACGGCGGTGCCAGAGTTGCGGCCGAACGCATCTTTACCCGTCAGCGCCACGGCGAAATTGAGGCTCTTATTGAGCAACTTGGGAAACGGATGGGCGGGATCGAGTCCGATCGGTGTCAACATCGGCATGACTTCGCGCAGGAAATAAGCTTTGATCCAGGCGCGCCGCTCATTGGTCCATTCGGCGCGGTAAAAGAAGCGGATGTTCTCCTGCTTGAGGGCAGGCAGAATCACTTCGTTGAACAAGCGATACATGCGAGCCACCAGCGCCTGCGCTCGAGGCGCGATTAGCCGGAAGGTTTCCTGCGGCGTCAGGCCATCCGGATTCAAGGTTGGCGCCCGATAATGCATCTGCTCCTTCAGGCCGGCGACGCGAATCTCGAAGAATTCGTCGAGATTGGAATCGGCGATCGACAGGAAGCGCAACCGCTCCAACAAAGGATTAGCTGCATCCTCGACAAGATCGAGAACCCGTTCGTTAAAGGCAAGATAGCCCAGCTCCCGGTTGAGAAAATGGGAGTCGTGTGTCATGGTAGGGTGAGTTTAACAAACCTATTTTGCATGAGGGTAGCTCGGATATATTACGTTTGTGTGACATCAGAAATAAACCTGCCTGCAGCATTGTTGCGTGGCAGAATAACGCACCCTTAAGCAGCGCCCATGGCGCGAGACGCGGTTCACGTTTTGATATTATGAACGAATTTTCAACCATCGCTGCCGTCGATCTAGGTTCCAACAGTTTTCGCCTCCAAGTCGCGCGCGTGGAAGAAGACCACATCTATACGATCGACTCTCTCAAGGAAACGGCGCGCCTGGCCGCGGGATTGTCCGATGATAAGTTCTTGAGCGACGATGCTCAAGAGCGCGCGCTGACGTCGCTCAGGCGTTTTGGCGAACGCTTGCGCGGCATGCCGGCGAATTCGGTGCGCGCAGTGGGTACCAATACTTTCAGAGTAGCAAAAAATTCCGACGCTTTTTTACGCAAAGCGCAGAAGGCGTTGGGTTTCCCCATCGAAGTGGTCGCCGGCCATGAAGAGGCGCGCCTAATTTACCTTGGCGTGGCCCACGGCCTGCCGCTGAATCGCGATCGCCGCCTGGTGGTCGACATCGGAGGTGGCTCAACGGAATGCATCATCGGGCGCGGCTTCCAGCCGGTGCGAGTGGAAAGTTTGTACATGGGCTGTGTCGGCTTCAGCAATCGCTATTTCGGCGACGGAAAGTTGTCCGCTAGAGCCTTTAAAGAGGCGGAGATCGCCGCCGCAACGGAGCTTGAGACCATTGTCCATGACTTCACGCCAAACCAGTGGAAAGATGCCATCGGCTCGAGCGGCACGGCGCGCGCCATCGCCGAAGTCTTGGAGGGCGCCAATCTGAGCGCCAATGGCATCACACCCAAGGGCATGGCCTGGATCAAGGATAAGCTGTTGAGCGCGGGTGACGTGCGTAAGCTGGATTTGCTCGGCCTGCGCGATGATCGTAAGCCCGTCTTCGCCGGTGGCTTCGCCATCATGTCCGCCGTGTTCCGCGAACTGAGAATCGAGGCGATGCACACCACTGAATGCGGTCTGCGCGACGGCGTGTTGTGGGACATGCTCGGCCGCATTCAGCATCGCGATGTGCGCGACACTACAGTGAAGCATTTCATGCGCCGTTACCAGGTCGATCATCAGCAAGCGGCACGCGTGGAAAAACTCAGCGCCGCCTTGTTCAAACAACTTTCGGCGCACCATCCCGGCCCAGAGCAGGTGTTCCAGGGCTTGGCCTGGGCGGCACGGCTGCACGAAGTCGGCCTCTCCATCGCCTATCCGAGCTTCCACAAACACTCTGCTTATATTTTGGGCAATGCCGATATGCCGGGATTCTCCAAAATGGAACAAGCTAGTCTCGCACGCTTGGTGTTGGGCTGCCGGGGCTCGCTTACCAAACTCGCGCCATTGATCGAAAACCCCGAAGACTGGCTGCCCGTGCTGGCACTGCGCCTCGCAGTGTTACTACATCGCGGCCGCATGTCGACGCGTTTGGGCGAAGTCCGCTTGGATTATTCCGGCAAGGAAATCGTCCTCGGTATCGACGCCGCCTGGTTGGAACGCAATCCCCTTACGGCCGCGACGGTGGCAGCGGAAGTTAAGATTTGGAAGAGTGTCTACCTGCGGCTCGAATTTGCGAACTATCGCAAGCGCGACGAATTACTGGACGTCGAAACCTAGCAACCGCTTTCTTAAAAGTCGGGTGCTGACCCGCGAGCCGCGCCAATACGGGGTAGCCCGAGGCTAGCCGCTGGACTCGGGCCATTGGCTCCCAGGCCGGCGCTTGAACATAAAGGGCGAGCGCGCTGGCGAGGGCGTAGCCATTACTTTTCCAGCCGGTAATCTGCGAAAATGGTGTTTCGCTTGGCCGCAATCGGAATTTGAAATCCATGAAGACGCAAAGCCGGAAAAAATCGTCACAGGGAGCAAGCCGCTTTCAAGCCTGCTTGAAAACACCGTTCGCCGTGTTGGGTATACGTACCGA
>JAYTGZ010000331.1:0-2658 GCA_043733025.1 Pseudomonadota bacterium
ATTGCTGTCGAGCTTAGTGTTCCACAGGGCTTCAAAACGTTTCAGCGCGATGGGATTGTCGACCCTTTGATAATCGGGCAACATCATCGGAATCAAACCGGAATCCGATGCGCCTTGCACGTTGTTTTGACCGCGCAGCGGATGCAGACCGGTGCCGGGTCGGCCGATCTGGCCGGTCATGAGCGACAGCGCGATGAGACAGCGGGCGTTGTCCGTGCCGTGTACATGCTGGGAAATTCCCATGCCCCATAGAATCATCGAACCTTTGCTGGTGGCGAAGGCGCGCGCCACTTCTTTGATCGTTTCTGCATCGACGCCGCAGATCGGCGCCATGGTCTCGGGGCTGTAGCCGGCGACATTTTTTTTCAAATCTTCGTAGCCAATGGTGCGGCGGGCAATGAAATCTTCATCCACCAAACCTTCGTGGACAATGACGTGCATCATGGCGTTGAGCAGCGCCACATCGGTGTCGGCCTTGAACTGCAGGGTACGCCACGCGTAACGCGACAAGCCGCCCCGGCGCGGGTCGGCGATGATGAGCTTGGCGCCATTCTTCGCGGCGTTCTTGATCCAGGTCGCTGCAACGGGATGATTGACGATCGGATTGGCCCCGATCAACAAAATCACTTCCGCCTTCATCACGTCGGACACTTGATTCGACACCGCACCGGAGCCGATGCCTTCAAGCAGCGCCATCACCGACGAGGCATGACATAGCCTGGTGCAGTGGTCGACGTTGTTGGTGCCAAAGCCGGTGCGCACCAGCTTCTGGAACAAATAAGCTTCTTCGTTGCTGCCTTTCGCCGAGCCGAATCCCGCCAACGCATTGGCGCCGTCGCGGTCGCGTATGGTTTTCAGATTGCCGGCGGCGAGGTCGAGGGCTTCATGCCACGTCGCTTCGCGAAACCAGGTTTCCGCTTCCTCCGGAGAGGGGAGATAGTCGCCGCGCTTGGGCATGCCAGGCTTACGGATCAGTGCTTTAGTCAGACGATGTTTGTGATGCACATAGTCGAAACCGTAGCGGCCTTTCACGCATAAGCGCTCGTGATTCGCCGGGCCATCGCGGCCTTCGACGTAGAGAATCTTGTTATCCTTGATGTTGTAGGTGAGCTGACAGCCGACACCACAATAAGGGCAGAGCGAATCGACGGTTTTGTCTGGTTTGTTGAGAGCCACTTCACGAGCGGGCATGAGCGCACCCGTGGGGCACGCCTGCACACATTCGCCGCAAGCGACGCAGGTGCTTTCGCCCATGGGGTCGTCGAGATCGAACACGATTTTCGAATGATCGCCGCGGAAGGCGAAGCCGATGACGTCATTCACTTGCTCTTCGCGGCAGGCGCGTACGCAGCGCGTGCATTGGATACAGGCATCGAGATTTACCGCCATGGCGGGATGACTCAAATCGGATTTCACCGACGGGCGCGGCGCGAAGCGCGGCTTGCCCATGTTGAGTTTCTGCGCCCACTGATCGAGCTCGGAGTTCAGCGTGTAATCTTTTTCCGGCATATCGGACAGCAGCAATTCCAGAATCATTTTCTGCGAATTGACTGCGCGCTCATTGTCGCTGGTGACTTCCATGCCTGCGTTCGGATAACGGCAGCAGGACGGCGCCAACACGCGCTCACCTTTGATCTCCACCATGCACACGCGGCAATTGCCGTCAGGCCGATAGCCGGCTTTGTAACAAAGGTGCGGAATCTCGACACCGTGGCGCTTGGCGGTTTCGATGAGGGTTTCGTTGCCGTAGCCGATGACGTCCGCGCCATTCAATTTGAAGGTGATGGCTTCTGCGTGCAGTTCGGTGGTGAGAGGCGCGTTCATTATTGAATCTCGCTCGGGAAATATTTCACAACGCATTGAATCGGATTCGGCGCCGCTTGGCCGAGGCCGCAAATCGAAGCATCCATCATCGCAATCGACAATTCATTCAGCAAACCTTGATTCCACGTCGGCGCTTGCATCAAGGTCAGCGCTTTCGCCGTGCCGACGCGGCAGGGCGTACATTGGCCGCAGGACTCGTGCTTAAAAAACGCCATCAAGTTACGTGCGACGTCGGTGGCTTTATCGTGCTGCGAAAAAATGACAATTCCAGCGGAGCCGATGAAGCAGCCGTAGGGTTGTAAGGTGTCGAAATCGAGCGGGATATTGTCCAAGCTTGCCGGCAAGATGCCACCCGAGGCGCCACCTGGCAGATAACCATAAAACGAATGGCCGTCCAACATACCGCCACAATATTCGGCGATGAGTTCCTTGATGGTGATGCCGGCCGGAGCGAGATGTACGCCGGGTTTTTTCACACGGCCGCTGACGGAAAACGAGCGTAGACCTTTGCGGCCATTACGGCCTTGGTTCGCGAACCAGTCCGCGCCTTTTTCCAAGATGTCGCGCACCCAATACAGGGTTTCCATGTTGTGTTCGAGGGTGGGTCGGTTGAACAGGCCCACTTGCGCCACGTAGGGCGGGCGCAGCCGCGGCATGCCGCGTTTGCCTTCGATCGATTCAATCATCGCCGATTCTTCGCCGCAGATGTAAGCGCCCGCGCCACGGCGCAGATCGATGTCCGGCAACTTGATACCACCGGGCGGATTGGCTTTCAATGCGGCGATTTCTTTTTCCAAATTCTCGCGCACGCCGTGATATTCGTCGCGTAAGTAA
>JAYTGZ010000332.1:0-3806 GCA_043733025.1 Pseudomonadota bacterium
CGCGAGCGACGATTTGAGTCTTCATGGAAATCCATTATTGAGGCCGTTGTAAATAGCATTATTGTATTGCGAGTTACGACTCATCACCACAGCGCGCACGGTAAATTTGTTCGCAAGATTCGCATGCCCCGGTTAGCGAGTTTTTCGTCATTCGCAAGTAGTCTAAAACCATGCGCGTACGGAAGCAGAGCCGGCGCATCCGATGGCTCCGGTCAGTTGCCGGCGCTTACTATTCGGGGCGGCGCGAAAATAACCGCCGCGAAATCCCTCCTAGTAGCATAAGTATGGCCCGAGGCCACCTAGCAAATGCTGCCACTAGCCTCCCTTTAGAAAAGGGAGGAACTGAGCTCCGACACGCTTCAGGCTGTGTGCGCTTTCTATTCAGGCATCTGGACCGTGATAGCAGGTTCCTGGTTGCAATCCGCCGTGAGCCATCACGGTGACCGTTCGCAATGACCGAGCGTGTGTTGTTGTACCTTTAATTTTTTTAACGCGGACTGGAATAACCTGCTCTGACTCGTTTCATTTTTTAATTAGAAATGGAATAACCCACATTGAACCAAGATATTGCCTGCGGAGCCGCACCAATATTGGCCCTTTGGCATAGCGCGGCGAAAATCAGCATGAAACTATTCCACGAAGAACTCGCGGACTTTGTCCATCCAGGATTTGGCGCGCGGATTGTGGCTCGCGTCCTGCTGGTTGATGTGTTCGAGTTCGCGCAGCAGTTCCCTCTGCCGCTCCGTCAGCCGCACCGGTGTTTCGACAACGACGTGACACATCAGATCGCCGTGCGTGGTACTGCGCAAACCTTTGATGCCTTTGCCTCGCAGCCGAAATACTTGGCCGCTCTGGGTTTCCGTGGGGATCTTGATTTTCGCGTGACCGTCCAGCGTCGGAATTTCAATCTCGCCACCCAGCGCCGCCGTCGTGAAACTCACCGGCATCTCGCAGTGCAAGTCACTGTGATCGCGCGTGAACACTTGGTGTGGCTTGATATGGATGACGACGTAAAGATCCCCTGACGGCCCGCCGCTTACGCCGTGTTCGCCTTCGCCGGAGAGGCGAATGCGATCGCCTTCGTCGACGCCCGCTGGAATTTTCACCGACAGGGTTTTCTGTTGCTTCACCCGGCCTACGCCGTGGCAGGCGCCACAGGGTGTGGCAATCATCTTGCCGCTGCCGTGGCAGCGCGGGCAAGTCTGTTGCAGCGAGAAGAATCCCTGCTGCATGCGCACTTCGCCGCGTCCATTGCAGGTGGTGCAGGTCTGCGGTTGCGTGCCCGGCTTCGCGCCGCTGCCGTGGCAGGTTTCGCAATCTTCCATGGTGGGAATGCGTATCTTGGTATCGGTGCCGCGCGCGGCGTCTTCCAAACCGATTTCCAAGTTGTAGCGCAGATCCGCGCCCCGATACACGCCTTGGCGTCCACCGCCGCGCCCGCCGCCGAATATTTCGCCGAAGATGTCGCTGAATGCATCGGAGAAACCGCCCATGCCCGCGCCAGCGCCCATGCCTTGGCTCGGGTCCACGCCCGCGTGGCCGAACTGATCGTAGGCCGAGCGCTTAGTGGCATCGGTCAACACTTCATAGGCCTCCTTCGCCTCCTTAAAGTGTTCCTCAGCCTTAGGATTATCCGGATTGCGGTCGGGATGAAACTTCATCGCCAACTTGCGAAACGATTTTTTGATCTCGTCCTCGGGCGCATCGCGGTTAACGCCAAGCACTTCGTAGTAGTCTTTTTTTGCCATGAGTTTATTGGGGGCGATTTATTAGAGACTAGAGGTTAGGGATTAGGGGCTAGGAACTGTCGATAATTGACGTCGCTGAAATGCCGAAAGGCTAGCCGGTCAAATAGCCAACTAGCCCCTGGTCTCTAGTCTCGAGCCTCTAGTCCCTATTGCTTCTTCACTTCTTCGAACTCGGCATCGACAACATTATCGTCGTTGGGTTTGGCGGCGCCGTCGCCCTGCGCCGCGCCAGCGCCACCCGCGGCCGCTTGCGCCGCTTGCGCGTCGGCGTACATCTTCTCGCCGAGTTTTTGCGAGGCTTTCATCAGCGTTTGGTTGTTCGCTTCGATGCTGTCCTTATCGTTCGACTTGAGCGCTTCTTCCGCGTCTTTGATGGCGGCTTCGATCGTGGCTTTTTCGCTGCCCTCGAGTTTGTCGCCGTACTCGCCCAAGGATTTCTTCACGCCATGGACCATGGCTTCCAGGCCGTTGCGGGCGTTGACCAGCTCGAGAATTTTCTTGTCTTCTTCTGCGTTGATTTCGGCGTCCTTTACCATGCGCTGGATCTCATCTTCGGACAAACCGGAACTCGCCTTGATGGTGATCTTGTTTTCTTTGCCGGTGGCTTTGTCTTTAGCGTTCACGTGCAAAATACCATTGGCGTCGATGTCGAACGTGACTTCGATCTGCGGCATGCCCCGTGCCGAGGGCGGAATCCCTTCCAGGTTGAACTGGCCGAGGGATTTGTTGCCCGCCGACACATCGCGCTCGCCCTGCAGCACGTGAATGGTCACGGCCGATTGATTGTCGTCCGCGGTGGAAAACACTTGCTGCGCCTTGGTCGGAATCGTGGTGTTTTTCTTGATGAGCTTGGTCATCACCCCGCCCAGGGTTTCGATGCCCAGCGACAACGGCGTCACGTCGAGCAGCAATACGTCCTTCACGTCGCCCTTCAACACGCCGCCCTGCACGGCGGCGCCGACGGCAACCGCTTCGTCCGGGTTCACATCTTTACGTGGCTCTTTGCCAAAGAACTCGCGCACTTTGTCGACCACTTTTGGCATCCGTGTCATGCCACCGACAAGGATTACGTCTTCGATTTCGGAGACTTTGACCCCGGCGTCCTTGATGGCCACGCGGCAAGGTTCGATAGTGCGCTCGATCAACTCGTCCACCAGGCTTTCGAATTTGGCGCGGGTGATCTTCATGGCCAAGTGTTTCGGCCCGGATTGATCCGCCGTGATGTAAGGCAGATTGATTTCCGTTTGCTGCGACGAAGACAACTCGATCTTCGCTTTCTCGGCGGATTCCTTCAAGCGCTGCAGCGCGAGCACGTCTTTCGACAGATCGACGCCCTGATCCTTTTTGAACTCCGTGACGATGTAATCGATCAAGCGCTGGTCGAAGTCTTCACCGCCCAAGAACGTGTCGCCGTTGGTCGACAACACTTCGAACTGATGTTCGCCTTCGATCTCTGCGATGTCGATGATGGAAATATCGAACGTGCCGCCACCCAAGTCATAGACGGCGATTTTGCGATCCCCTTCCTTCTTGTCGAGGCCAAACGCCAACGCCGCCGCGGTCGGCTCGTTGATGATGCGCTTGACGTCGAGACCGGCGATGCGGCCGGCGTCTTTCGTCGCTTGGCGTTGTGAATCGTTGAAGTAGGCGGGCACCGTGATCACGGCTTCCGTGACCGGCTCGCCGAGATAATCTTCGGCGGTCTTTTTCATCTTCATCAACACCTGCGCGGAGATTTCCGGCGGGGCGATTTTCTTGCCGCGCACCTCCACCCAGGCATCGCCATTCGGCGCTTTGGAAATGGTATAGGGCATCATATTGATGTCCTTTTGCACTTCTTTTTCTTCGAAGCGGCGGCCGATCAAGCGCTTCACCGCATAGAGCGTATTTCTCGGATTGGTGACGGCCTGGCGCTTCGCCGACGCGCCGACCAGAATCTCGCCGTCCTCTTGATAGGCGATGATGGAAGGCGTGGTGCGCGTGCCTTCGGAATTCTCGATCACCTTGGGTACGCCATTCTCCATGATCGCGACGCAGGAATTCGTTGTGCCGAGGTCA
>JAYTGZ010000333.1:0-3502 GCA_043733025.1 Pseudomonadota bacterium
CGCCGCTTTCTTGGGCAATAGAACGACTATTGCCCGGCGAAATCGTCAAAATCTGTCCTCGCTCAGCCTCTTTTTCGCTGCGATTCTTTAAGTCCGACAGGCGCCTAGGGCTACCCCGTACTGGTGCGGCTCTCCAGGCATATTTTGCCGGGAGGCAAGCTAGGCGTGGTTCGTGGCTCGATCGATTCCCAATCTCGGCATAAATCTCCCGCCTGTCATTCCCGCGCAAGCGGGAATCGTGCGCCCGTGATGGCGCCAAATCAGCACGGTGCAAGTCCGTGTCGGAGTATGCCACAGCTCCGTAGCGGAAGGTAACTGCGTCGCCGCGAGGCGGGGTGGGGAGGTGAAACAGTCCAGTGAACTGTTTTCGATGCACCATGGATTCCCGCTTTCGCGGGAATGACAGGTAACCAAGGCCGTTATTTTCCATCTTTCGCCGCCGCTGATCTTTGCGCCAAAAACTCGCCCATTTTTTTTTGTGGCAAACCCGTGGCGTACGCATTCGTATTGGCCTTGATCGCAGCGGCGATCGCGTTATCGAAATCCGCTTGCGTGGTTTCGCGAAAGCGCCGCTTGGTCAACGCCACCGCGAGTGGCGGCTGCGCCGCGATGCTCTCGGCGATTTTGCTGGCGACATCGACGACTTCCTCGCGCGGGGCAAGGCGCGAGATAAGCGCCCAGTCGTAAGCCTCTTCGCCGTTGATCAATTTCCCGGACAGGGATAGTTCGACGTTGCGGCCGCGCGGCAAATACAAGCCCATGAAATAGGAACCAATAATGCTGGCTAACCCCGCGCGAACTTCGGGTTGGCCGATGCGCATATCGGCATAACCGACGCGCGCATCACAAAGCAAGCCGATCTGGAATCCAGCGCCGGCGGCGACGCCGTTGAACGCGGCGACGATGGGTTTTTCGAATTCGCGGAAAGCCTGGAATAGTGCACGTTGATGGGTGAACCAAGCGGTAATGTCGGCCGCACTAAACGCGGCGGCTTCTTCCAGGTCCTGACCTGAACAAAACGCGCGGTCGCCCGCGCCGGTAATCACGACCGCGCGAACGTTGTCGTCGCTGGCAAGCGCTTTCAGCGTATTGATCAATGCGTCGCGCATCGCGGCGTTGATTGCGTTCATCGCCTCGGGCCGATTGAGGGTGAGGTAGGCAATACCGGATGCAGAAATTTTTTTGAGGAGTATCGTTTCAGACATGTTTTTCGCCCAGTTTGATGGCGCCTTGTGCGTGGAGGTTTTGCAAAGTGGTCGCGTCATAGCCGCACAGCTTCGCTAGTATTTCCGCGGTGTGGGCGCCGAGTTTCGGTGGATAACTCAACGGCTCGGCACCGTCGTATTTGAACGGGTTGCCGAGGAATTTCATCATGGCGCCGCTCACTGGATGGGGCAAAGTTTGCACCATATGCCGAATCAAGGCCAGCGGTTGCGCGAGGGCATCGGCGACGTTGTTTACGGGGCCGACGGGAACCCGCGCCCACTCCAAACGGGCAACGGCATCCTCGCGAGCGAAACGCGCAAAGATGCCGGCCAGTTCCCGCGCCAACGCTGCGACATTTTTAATACGCAGCTCACCTGTCGTAAAGCGCGCGTCGACCGCAAGCTCTGGCGCGTCGATCGCCTTGCAAAACGGCTGCCAGAATTGTTCCGTCGTCGCGGAAATCGCAACGTATTTTTCATCGGCGCAACGGAACACTTCGCTCGGTGCGAGCATGGGATGGCGCGATCCCGACGCTTGGGGAATGTCCCCGGACACAAAATAATTCTGCGCCTGCCACGTCAGCATCGCCAGTTGGCAATCGAGCAGCGAGATCTGAATTTTCTTGCCGCTCCCAGTTTTGAGCGCGTGAATCACACCGGCGAGTATGCCGTTCGCAAGATAGAGACCGGCGGCGAGATCCGCGACTTGGTAGCCGACCCGATTGGGGCGGCCATTTGCTTCGCCGGTGATGCTCATGACGCCACTCAAGGCCTGGGCGATGATGTCGAACGAAGGCTGCGTTGCGTAGGGCGGCTCGTCGTGCAGGCCAATCAACTGGCCGACGACGATGCGCGGGTTGATTTTTTCCAACGCCGCGAAATCGATGCCGAGGCGCGCCGGCACGTCGGGCGCGAAGCCATACATCACTGCATCGCATTGGCGCACGAGATCGTAGAACACCTCGCGGCCTTGGGCGGACTTGAGATTGATAACGACGCTTTTCTTGCCGCGATTGATGGACAGAAAAAACGAGGAGTCTCCTTCGAAATAATAGGGCGGATAGGCGCGCGACTGGTCGCCCTCGGGCGATTCGATCTTGATGATCTCGGCGCCTAGCTCGCCGAGAATCTGGCTCGCGAACGGGCCGCCCAATACCCAGGTGAGATCGAGAATGCGCAGTGACGACAGCACGCGGGACTTTCTCCATCGTTATTCGTACCGTATTGTAGAATAGGACTGGTCATCGTGGAGCAACCGTGTTCAATATTCCCATCATCGATCTCGTCGCGCTATTGTGGTTTTTCGTGTTCTGGGCGGGGTACACTATTTTCGCCGAGCGTCGCGTCAAAAAGCGCCATAGCCTAGTAGTCGCCATGCGCCGCTTTCGGCGCGAATGGTTTTCTTATATGTTGACGCGCGAGAATCGCATCGGCGACATCGCCGCGCTGAATAGTCTGTTCACCAACGCGACGTTCTTCGCATCGACATCGATCTTGATCTTAGGCGGTCTCGTGGCCTTGCTCGGCACCACGGAGCGGGTAATGGATGTGATATCGGACTTGCCGTTTGCACGCAAAGAATCCGAACTGGTTTGGCGCATCAAGATTATTCTGTTGATTTTGGTGTTCGTTTACGCGTTCTTTAAATTCACCTGGTGCCAACGGCAATTCAATTTTTGCACTATCTTGGTCGGTGCGGCGCCGCCGCCGACGAATGAGCCGGAACAGCACGCGGCGTTTATCGATATGATCACCAACGTCGCCAGCTTTTCCGCCGAGAACCTGAACGACGGCTTGCGCGCGTTTTATTTTTCCATGGCGGGCCTGTCCTGGTTTCTGCATCCATGGCTGATGTTTCCCGCGACGGCGCTGGTGGTCTACATCTTGTATCAGCGCGAGTTCCACTCGCGGACGCTATATGCGCTAACGGGTAGGCACGGAAAATAAAGTCATCGCGAGGCGCGGTGCTCTTCGTGTCGCGGGGCAACAGCGAGATTGCTTCGCGTTGCTGGCAATGACAGGGCTGGATGTCTTTGGTGCGTTAAGCCAGGACCCGCATGGATCTTGGCTCGTGGCAATGCATAGCCGGAGAGGCGCGCTGGTGCGGGGTAGCCCTAGGCTAGCCACTGGCCTTGGGCCATTGACTCCGAGGATGGTGCTCCTAACGCAATATTCACAACTTCATGCCGATTATTTTATCTAGGAGCCTGTCGGACTTAAAGAATCGCAGCGAAAAAGAGGCTGAGCGAGGACAGATTTTGACGATTTCGCCGGGCAATAGTCGTTCTATTGCCCGG
>JAYTGZ010000334.1:0-1985 GCA_043733025.1 Pseudomonadota bacterium
GCACGCAGCGCCACGGGCTCGCCTTCCGCGTCATCGAGGACAAGACGATCGCCGGCACTCGGCGCCGATTCGGCAACACTTAGTCCGGCGAAGCTCGCAGCTATGCCTGCGACCGCAATTTCGATCACGCGACGGCGTTTCGGGCTGATCGGTTCGTTAGTTGCGCAACTCTTTACTTCATTGTTTATCATAGCGTTTCCTTTCTATTCAGATTAATCTAACGAAATCTCGCCGGAACTAAATAGGATAAACGTCGCCAGCATTCAAAATTTGCAACGGAAGCAGAATACCGAATTCAGAATGCATAGTCAATGTCATGTAACGAACGGTTGCGTTGAGTGTTTTGATCCACATCCCGACCAATGAAGGCTGGCTCGATCTGGCTACCCTCAAGAATTTATATACCTGCGAAATTATCGGTTGGGCGGTGGATGGACGAATGACAAAAAAAGTTGGTAAACGACACCGTACGCGTGGCGTACTGGCATAAAAAAACCACCACTTTACTTGGATCGAAACAACACTATGCGGCGTAGTTTCGGATTGTGATAATATTTAGGAGGTAGAAAAAACAGGGAAAGAATATCATCAGTTCGCTCCTTGCGGCGACCGATAAGAAAAACCGATATGAACCTCACTTCGAAAAAATGCAGGGCGCTCAATTCCCGCGCGGAGGATTGTAGCGTTAACCTTGCGAATTCCATATGATCGCGACCGATTTAAACCAGGGTTCTCGAGCCACGTATGAGCACTGGCTTGGCCTAATCTCGCAGTTGCTCGGCCAGCTGGGCATTTCATCGTCCACTGGTGCGGCGCCCGCAGACTTTGACCAGTTGCCATTCCCCGTCGATCAGGTCGCCAAGGCGGCATCGATCACTCAGCAGTCGCTGCAAAGCATGCTCCAAGTACTCGTGCCAGCTCTTCAGACCGGCATGCCAAATCTGGTGGCGCAATGGGGGAAGCAATTGGCCACATTTTCGTTCACCAAGCCCGGCGACACCGCAGATGCGAACGCCCAATCAGCGTTCGCGCCGTGGCTGGCGTTCATGCCGAACTTAGCCGCTGCCATCCCCGCGATGTCGTCTGCCGCGCCGACCATCGATACGGTCATGCCGCAAGCACCGCTTCAAGCAATCAACAAGGCCTGGGTCGATATGGCAAGCCGTCTCACGGGGACCAGTCCAGCGCAAATCGATACCGCGTTTGACCGCACCCACGGCGCCTTCAGCGATGGTGTTGGATTGGGCCCTGCGCGCAAGTCGAATGCGGCATGGCGCGACGTGATGAGCGCCGGCATCGCGCAGCAAGACGCGCGTACCCACTACGCAAGCTTGTTACAGAACGCATACTTGCAAGGATTCCAACGGTTGTTATCGGCGCTTGCAATCAAGGGCGACGCTGGCGAGCGCATAGACAGCGTGCTGGCATTGATCAAGATGTGGACAATCAACATCGAACAGGCGGTGCACGAGACGCTGCAGTCCGAGAGCGGGTTAGCGGCGACAGCCGCGCTTATTCGCGCCGATCTCACATACCGCAAGAAGATGCAGCAGGTGGCTGCCGTTTTCGCTGAGCAATTCGATATGACCTCGCGGCGTGAACTTGACGATGCGTTTCGCGAGATTCAGGTGCTCAAGCGTGAACTGCGCGCAACGAGGATTGCCGATACTGACGGCCTTATCGAAGCCCAACGCGCGCCTGCGCATAAACCCAGGGCGACAAAGAAAAAAGCGGCAGGCCCGCGTCAAGGGTGAGGATCAAAGAATGGGAGAAGGCGGACAAAGATGATTAATCCCTTGGAGCAGGCGCAATTGCTCGGCCGTGCGGCGGCGGCCCTAGCGATCACACCGGAGTCCGCGACGAAAGAGCTGAAGGCAGCACACGACAAGGTAACACGTGGGCTGAAGAAGCTTGGGCAGCTTTCAGAAGGTGATCTGGCAATCGCGACCGTACCACGCGACGAGGTGTGGCGCGAAGACATGGTG
>JAYTGZ010000335.1:0-16185 GCA_043733025.1 Pseudomonadota bacterium
TCTCACCAATTTGCAGCGGCAAATCGTCCACCGCAATGATTCTATCGGCGTCGCAAAGGCCGTCTCGGCGCGCCGGACATTACTAGAGATCAATCCCGACATCGAAATCGTCGCCGTCACCCGGCGGCTTACGGGCGAGGCTTTGGAACAACGCATCTGCGAAGCCGACGTGATCCTCGATTGCTGTGATAACTTCGCCACTCGCCACGCCGTGAATCGCGCCTGTGTGAAATATCGCAAACCCCTGGTGTCCGGCGCGGCCATTCGCTTCGATGGTCAAATCTCCGTGTTCGATATGCGCTGCGATTCGAGCCCCTGCTACAACTGTTTATTCTCGGAAGACCAAGAATTCGAAGAAACCCGCTGCGCCGTCATGGGCGTGTTCGCGCCGCTGGTTGGTATCATCGGAGCCATGCAAGCGGCGGAAGCGATAAAAGTGTTGACGGGATGCGGTGAAACTTTGAACGGCCGCTTCCTCATGCTCGACGGCCTGAGCATGGAATGGCGCTCCCTCAAGCTCAACAAAGATCCTAAATGTAAAGTTTGCCGTGGGTAGTCGGTAGGGTCGATCAAGCGCAGCGGATCCGCGCTACCGCGCCACGATCCTTTTCCAGCTTTCCTCGTGGCAATGCATGGTCTAGGAGCCACTATCCATACGCCTCTCCGGCCATCAATGTTTCCAAATCCCATCTCGGTTTGACGCCGAATACCATCGATCCCAGCGCGCCCGCTTGCAACCGTAACGCTCCAGCAAGCGCGATCATGGCGCCGTTGTCGGTGCAGAATTCGAGCTTGGGGTAGAACACTTCAAGATTCTTTGCCGCGGCTTCCTGTGTTAATCGATCGCGCAAACGTTGATTCGCGCCGACGCCGCCGGCGACGACCAAGCGTTTGGCTCCCGTCACTGCCAACGCCTGCAAACTTTTCTCCGCCAGCACGTCGACGATTGCCGCTTGCGTCGACGCCGCGAGGTCGGCGCGGCCTTGCTCGTCCAATGGCTCGCGTTTGGTGACGGTGAGCACGGCGGTTTTGAGTCCGCTGAAACTGAAATTCAAATCGCCACTGTTGATCATCGGCCGCGGTAAATTGAAGCGTGCGGCGTTGCCGCTCGCCGCGAGTTTGGCGAGCGCCGGACCGCCGGGATAGCCCAAGCCCAGGAGTTTCGCGCTCTTGTCGAAGGCTTCGCCAGCGGCATCGTCGACGGTTTCGCCGAGCAATTCGTACCGACCGATATCTTTCACCCGCATCAACTGCGTGTGCCCGCCGGACACGAGCAGCGCGATAAACGGAAAACTCGGCGCGGGATCGGACAACAGCGGCGACAGCAGATGACCTTCGAGGTGATGCACGCCGATGGCGGGGATGTTAAGCGAATAGGCAAGCGAGGAACCAATGCTCGCACCTACCAGCAGCGCGCCCGCCAAACCGGGGCCTTGGGTATAAGCGACCGCGTCGAGATCGCGAAGCCGGCAATTCGCCTCGCGCAACACCCGCTCCGTCAGCGGCAACACGCGGCGGATATGATCCCGCGATGCCAACTCCGGCACCACACCGCCGTAGTCTGCGTGCATGGCGACCTGGGTGTGCAGCACGTGGCCGAGCAAGCCGCGCTCGGTGTGATAGAGCGCGATGCCGGTTTCGTCGCAGGAGGTTTCGATGCCTAGTACCAGCATGAGTTTTGCACAAGCGGATCTCGGATTGTTATTCTAAGGCGAATCGCATGTTTCGGCGTTGACTAGAATCGATGACGCTAGTATCTGTCATTCCCGCGAAAGCGGGAATCCATGTTGACTTGCAGTCGCCAAATTGATTCCCGCTTTCGCGGGAATGACAAGAATAGAGAATGACGGCTATGAAATCCCCATTAGGAAAATCACGACAGTAAAGCGCCAAGCTTTGCACTCAATTTCCTCGCGAGTTTTTCGTAGCCGGTTTTGGTGGGATGAATCTCGTTCAGCCAATCGTTGCTCTCGCCGACGGCGCCGAGCGCCGCGCGGGTGAGAGTTCCCTGGGTATCAACCACGTGGAAATTGGCGAGTTGTTTCGCGCCGGGCACCGCCAGCTCGACGATGGTGTCGCGCAGTACCGCCAGCAGATAATCCGCTAGGGCGATCCAATCGGTCGTAGGGACATTTGCCCGTTGCAACGCGGGAAAGAGCCAGGGCCCCAGCACGATCGGCCCGATGGTCGCGGGAGAATTCGCCGGCGTGAGCAGATCGTAGGTGTGAACGATGACGGGCGCGCCGGCGCAAGAACTCTTCGGCGCATCGCGCAACGCCACGATTCGCCGATAGCCCTCTTGAATATATTGCATCAACAGCGCGAGCTTGCTTTGATCGACATAGTCCGCCGGCCCATTGACGGGGCCGCGCTCATTGGGCGGAATAAGGATGCTATCTTCCGTCGTCTTGCCGCTGACGTAATCGATGAGATCATTGCCGCCGGCGCTGAGCAAAATCGCGTCCCAGTCGTAGCCGTGCAGTTTATCCATGGCGAAGCGCAGTTCAGAGTTGTTACAAATCTCCGCCATGCTTTTCAGCGTGTCGCCGGGCTTGGCGAGGGTGACCACGACGTTGGTTCCCGGAAACTCCAAGGAATAAAGCAAATTCCAAACGGGTACACCGCCGATGGTGAACCAGGAATCGCCCTCGGCCAAGACTTTGTGGCGATGGAAAATATGATCGGGATTGGTTTCGGGACGGCTGAGTTCAATGTCCATCCAGCGCAGAACGTAGCTTTTTGCCATGGTGTAGCTCCTCAAAATTCGTCGGTAACGAACTATTCGCTAAATCGCCGCTCGCGTCCATATGTCGAAAGTAATAAGGCAAACCTCTCAATGGCATGAACATTGCCTGGAGAGCCAATAGCCCGAGGCTACCCCGTGGCCCCCGAGGCCAGCCCCTACCGGTGCGGCTTCCAGGCCATATCCACTACCATTGAGGCGCACGTATACACGCGGAAGGTTTCGTCCAGGCGCGGATTCCATCGGCCACATCATGGGAGTAAAATCGGCATCAGGAGGAAGTCCCCATGGCAATCAGCGACATGAATCATTTCACCGTGTTGACCCGCGATTTGGACGCAACGCGGCAATTTTACATCGGCATACTCGGTCTCAAGGAAGGTTTTCGCCCCGACTTGGGTTTCCCCGGCGCCTGGTTCTATGTCGGCGACCGCGCGGTGTTGCACGTGATCGCCGGCCGCCCGCTGCCTAACCCGCCTGCCGGCGTGTTGGATCACATGGCTTTTAGCGCAAACGATTTGCCCGCCACCGTCGCGACGTTGAAAGCGCGCGGTATCGACTACACCTTGCGCAAGCAAAACGACTCCGGCGTGTGGCAGTTGTTCTGTTACGATCCCAGCGGCGCGCGAGTCGAGTTGGATTTTCCGGCGGGCGAGCCCGCGCCGGCGGCGTAAGGTGATCGCGATGATGAATCTAACCCCCGAAGCGATTTTGCCGGAAGACGCGGCGCAAGCGACGCTCATCGGCCGCACTCACGTTCCCGGCTCGCCGGGCGGACCCAGCCCGGTGCTGATCGATCCCGAGCAAGTTTACGATCTAAGTCGCCTCGCGCCGACTTGCGCGGAATTGCTCAGTCGCACCGATGTGGTGGATGCCGTGAAAGCCTTTCGCGCCAAGCCGATCGGCAAGTTGGCGGACGTGTTGATGAACAGCGATGCCGATAAACGAGATTCGCAGCGGCCCTATTTCTTGGCGCCCTGCGATTTACAGACCGTCAAGGCTTGCGGGGTGACCTTCGTTTCCAGCATGTTGGAGCGGGTGATCGAGGAACAGGCGAAGGGCGATGTCAAGCTAGCGCAGAGCATACGCAAAAGTCTGGGTGATGAAATCGGCGCGAGCATCTCCAGCGTGAAGCCCGGTTCGCCGGAAGCGATGCGCGTGAAGGAATCGCTGCTGAAGCGCAACCTGTGGTCGCAATATCTCGAAGTGGGCATCGGCCCCGACGCGGAAGTCTTCACCAAAGCGCAACCCATGTCGGCCGTCGGCCTCGGCGCGGAGATCGGCATCCATCCCAGGTCCCATTGGAACAACCCGGAGCCCGAGTTGGTGATGGTAGTGAATCCACGCGGTGAGATCGTTGGCGCCGCGCTGGGCAACGATGTGAATTTGCGCGACTTCGAAGGGCGCAGCGCGTTGCTGCTCGGACGTGGAAAAGATAACAACGGTTCCTGCGCCATCGGCCCGTTCATCCGTTTATTCGATCAGCATTTTGATCTCGACGACGCCCGCGCGACGAAGATCGAAATCGAAGTGACGGGCAGCGATGGATTCAAACTGGAAGGCATCAGCGATCTCACAAAAATCAGCCGCGACATCGCCGACCTCGTTGGCCAAACCATCAATCCACATCATCAATACCCCGACGGGCTGATGCTATTTCTCGGAACTATGTTCGCGCCGATTCAAGATCGCGACGCGCCGGGGCAGGGCTTCACGCACAAGCTCGGCGACACGGTGACGATTCGTGCATCGCGCTTGGGCGCGCTGGTCAATCGCGTTAATCACACCGACAAGATTCCGCCGTGGAACTTTGGCGCCCAGGCGTTGTTCCGCAATCTTGCTGAGCGAGGTTTGTTGATTGCGTACCGTTAGCGGCCGACGAATCGATTCAAGGCGAAGCTAAATACCGATATAAACAATGCGAGCAACACGCCGGTAACGAGATCGGCGATGCGAAAGCCCGGCATGAGCCATGGCACCAAAAAGAGAATCGCGGCTCACTGGGGCAAGGTGGTCAGAGCCCAGCGAAGTAAGAAAAATGGCTCTTGGTTGGAAGGCCGACCAAAAACGTCACAATTTGCTGTTCCTAGGAGAGTATAGATTGGACGACTGTCATATTGGGGTGCTCGCCGGCCCCTAATTTATGGATGAAAATATCAGGGTATTCAGATGATTACGTTACTATATCCTAATTCCGTTGGGGGACGAAAACCCGTGGCTATTAAATTGGCCCGATAATTGCTTGGAGTAAATCCAAAAAATACTGGTTAATATTCAGTTGCAAGTCGTTTTGGAAAATGTTATCACTATTTTACAACAATACGCTTACATAACGTTTACCCACCCATAAGTCATTAGTAGTAGCTGACAAGCAACAGGCGCCGAAATAGAAGAGGAAATTACAGTATGAACTCCCATAGCCGTGAGGGCCCTACCACATCGCGAGAGAATATGTCCATTCATGAGATTCGATCCGCTTCCTCCTATCGAAGCACCGTGCTGGTGATTGATGACCAATCCACCGGCCGGGTGATTCTCGAGGAGATCGTTCGTGGGGTCGATCCGAGCATCCAAGTCCAGACGTTCGCCGATCCGTTAGTGGCCATCGAATGGGCAAAAACCCATCCGGTAGATCTAATCCTAACCGATTACAAAATGCCTCAATTGGATGGCGTAGAGACGATCCGTCGCATCCGCGGTATTTATTCCTGTATGGATGTGCCCATCGTTGTAGTCACGGTGTTGGAAGATCGCGAGATTCGCTACAAGGCGCTGGAGGCTGGCGCAACTGATTTCCTCACCAAACCCGTCGATCAATATGAGTGCCGGGCGCGCTGCCGGAATTTATTGACCCTGCGGCGCCAGCAGATCGTGATCAAGGATCGCGCGCGCTTGCTGGAGCAACAGGTAAGCGCTGCAGTACGCGATATTCGCCTGCGCGAAGTAGAGACGATTTTCCGCCTTGGCAAAGCCGGCGAGTTCCGCGACGAGGGAACGGGCAATCACATTTTCCGCATGGCGAAGTATTCGCGCTTGATTGCCGAGGATCTCAAGCTCTCCGACGATGAAGCCGACATGATCGAGTTGGCGGCGCCGATGCACGATATCGGCAAGATTGGCATACCGGATCATATCTTGTTAAAGCCGGGGGGATTGGCTGCGGATGAGACCATCAACATGCAGCGCCATCCTCGCATCGGTTACGACATACTCAAAGACAGCCCGTCGAAATATCTGCGCACGGGCGCCGTGATCGCGCTGGGTCACCATGAGAAATTTGACGGTACCGGTTATCCCAGCCAACTCGTGGGCGAGGATATTCCGCTTGCGGCGCGCATCGTGGCCGTGGCCGACGTGTTCGACGCACTGACGTCGATACGGCCGTATAAACCGGCCTGGCGCGTGAACGAAGCATTGGGCTACCTGACGCAACAGCGCGGCAAGCATTTCGATCCGCGTTGTATCGACGCGTTCATGCACCAACTGGATAAAATCTTGGCGGTGCGTGACAAATTCCAGGACGTCACTCGCACTCAGGCGAAACTTACGTAGGTTTTTCGCTCATTTCCCGACAATAATTATGTTAAAAGCGCTGCAGTCGCCTTTGTTAGGCAAAATCAAAGCGAGACTAGCTTCCCGTGCCGATAGCGAGCACGAACAGGCGAGTTTGCGGCTGGTCATCAGCTCCGCTGTCATTGGTTACATTTTCTTTAAAATTGGCGGCGAGGTGAGTCCGGAAGGGCTGGCAAGCTGGCGCTGGTGGTTATCGGCCGGCTATTTGCTGCTGTCGGGCCTCATTTTGGCTTGGATTGTCGTCGATCCGCGCATCAATGTCGCCAGACGTTTGCTTGGCGCAACGGCCGACATGGCGACGGCCAGTTACGGCATGATGGTGACCGCTGACGTCGGTGCCGTGGTGTTCGGCCTGTATCTGTTCGTGACATTTGGTAATGGCTTCAGGTATGGCAAGCCTTATTTGGTCTTCTCGCAAACATTAAGCATCATTGGTTTCTCGCTGGTGCTCGCGTTGAATCCCTATTGGAGCGCTCACCTCCATTTGGGTATTGGCCTGCTGCTGAGTTTGATCGTGCTTCCCCTTTATGTCTCGATGCTATTGACGCGCATCACCGAAGCGCGCAGGCGGGCGGAGGAGGCGAGTCAAGCCAAGAGCCGCTTCTTAGCGGTCATGAGCCATGAAATACGTACGCCGCTTAACGGCATTATTGGGATGAACAGTCTACTGTCAACGACTGAGATGAATGACGAGCAAAAAGATCTGGTCGGAACGATGCACAATTCCGCCAAAGTTTTGCTCTCGTTGATTGAGAACGTCTTGGATATCTCCAAGATCGAAGCGGGCAAACTAGTGACCGAAGTGGTGGACTTTGATCTGCATGCCTTGGTCAATGGTACGATCAAAATATTGGCTCCCCAGGCCGAAGCGAAAAATCTTCGGCTCAATCTGCAAATCAGTCCGCAAGCAGGCTATTTGCTGCGCGGCGATCCTCACCATCTGCGCCAGGTGCTGATTAACTTGATCGGTAACGCCATTAAGTTCACCGAGCGAGGCGAAGTCGTGCTGCGCATCGGCGTATTCCACGAAGATGCCGATACGCTGGGGCTGCGCTTTGAAATCATCGACACCGGCATCGGTATACCGGTGGAGGCGCAGGCGCGTATATTCGATAGCTTCACCCAAGCCGATCAGTCCACTACTCGGCGCTATGGCGGCACGGGCCTGGGCACCACGATCTCCAAACAACTCGTCGAACTGATGGGCGGGCGCATTGGTGTGTCCAGTCAGCAGTCCAAAGGCAGCAACTTCTGGTTTGAGCTATCGCTGGCCAAACAATCCGTCGCACGCGAGGATGCAGCAGAGATTTTCAAGCTAAATCACAGCCGCGTCCTAGTAGTGACCCATTCGGAGAAAGACGCTCAACGCCTGTGCGGACACCTGGCGGGCTGGGGGGCACGATACGAATGGGCGTCCAGTCTGGCTCAAGCCCTCGCTGTCTTGAATCAAGTGGGAAACCGGTCCGATCAATTCGATATGGTGCTGGTCGATCGTGGTTCCGTTGATGATGAAAACGAAACAGCACGGCAGATCAAGAAAGGTATCAAGTTCAACAAACGGACAGCGCTGTTGTTGATTAACTCCCAGTTATCGAAAAAAGTCGATAGTGAATTGATTGCGTCTGGCTACTCGGCACTGTTGCAAGGCACCAACAATAAGACGTTACTGTTTAACGCCTTGCACGCTGCAGGTGCAGGCGAAGACGATCAGCCGAGCGCCGACGTTATCCAACTGACGCCGAAGTATGTCGAGCAGGCGCGCAGCCACCAACGTATTAAAATTTTGGTGGCGGAGGACAATCTTACCAATCAAAAGGTGATTGCCAAGATCCTCGAGCGCGCGGGACATACAGTGCGGCTTGCCGCGAATGGCGAGGAAGCGCTCGATATCCTGGAGCAAAACGACTTCGATCTGGCCATTGTCGATATGCACATGCCGATTATGGGCGGGGTCGAAGTCGCAAAGTTCTACCGATTCATCGATCGTAAGCTTCCGCGCATGCCGTTCGTCATGCTGACGGCGAATGCGACGGCCGAGGCCATGGAAGAATGCAAACAGGCTGGGATTGATGTGTTCCTAACTAAACCCGTTGAGACCCGCGAGTTGCTCGCCACCATCGCGCGATTAACTGGTCTGGAAAAACTAGAACAAGTGAGCGCCCCGCTGGCCGCGCCACCGACCGAATCCGCAGTCGGTGTAACAGCAAGCGGAATGTCCAAACTTCTGAACATCGCAACCCTACGCGAATTGGAACAGCTTGGCAACGGCGGTCATTTCTTAACCAGCCTGGTCAACGGATTCTTAATCGACAGCGAGGCGTTAATCAAAGAAATGCATACTGCGTTAGATGAGCGACAGTATGAGCAATTCAAGGATCTGGCACATGGACTCAAGGGAAGCGCCGGAAGTATAGGCGCGACCGCGCTGTTCGAGATCAATTCCAATATCCTGCATCTGTCACATCCCAACCTGCAAAACACGGGCGCGGCAATTCTTGCCGAGGTACAGGCAGTTTTTGGCGAAACGAAAGCGGCGCTCGATCAGTTCTTGGAACGTGCGCGGGCGACTGCGAGTTAAGCGGCGGTTTGCAACGGCGTCTTGGTTTCCGCACCCTTCGCGAATTTCTGTTGCGCACGCACTAACCTACCCATCATTCTTAAATCCTTTTCCTGCAATCTGAATGCTGCGTCGACCCAGATTCGGGTAATGTCGATCAGTTCTTCGTAAGTGATGGGGTGGTAACGCTGGCGAACTTGCGCTAGCGCGTTTAACGCATTACGGCGACGATTTTGTTTCTTGATATAGTTGTACACCGCTATTTCGCCTTCGCCATCTTCCGCCAAAATATCCACGAGGCCGATTTCGTGTAGTTCTTCTGCGGTGTAAATGCGTCCGCTCAATATGAATTCTTCCGCCTTTTTCATACCCAGGCGACGGGCGATCAGGCTGTAGGCGCCCATTCCGGGAAACAGATTGAACAGCACTTCCGGCAAACCCATCTGAGCACTTTTTTCCGCAATTATGACGTCGCTTGATAGGGCCGCCTCGAACCCGCCACCCAGTGCGTCACCCTGAACCAGGGAGAGCGTGGTAATCGGAAGATTGTAGTTGACGATGTTTGGATATAGCACGTCAATGCACGCCTTCGCGTAGCGAAACAGTTTCTCCCGCTCCCCGTCGATGATCAACTGACGAAAAAGATTGAGATCACCTCCCAGGTTAAACACGCCCGGAACCTTTGAGGCAAGCACCAGGTAGTCGATCGAGCGCAGTTGGCCATGGGTAGCAACTACGCCGCCGGAACTTTGCACAATGGCTTGATAGTCGCGCATGTCGGCGAGGATCCCCGGCGTAAAACACGGGATGGGTTGGGGATTCATGTAAGTCCACACGACGCCGTATTCCGGGTCATAACGCGTCGTCAGTTCACGGAAGTTTTGTTCAAAGAGATTAAATTGCTCGGAGATAGCATTCATGGTGGGCACCTATTTTGTTAAGTTATGGGTTAGAGAATATGACAACGATTACGACTATTCCTTACTTCAGCGTAAGGCGTCGAAGGCAGTGCTGCGTTCGAAAAATCCACGTTTTGTCATCTTTAGTCGCATCACTAGCGCTTCTATTGTTATAGTCAGCGATTACCATGTTGTGTCACTCTTGGGTCGAGTGATCGTCTTCCATTGCCGTGGCTTGGGCGTCGTTGTTTGACACCTTTATTCACCGCACAATTTTAGAGCAATACTTCGATTACACTATCAAAAATATGTTAAGCAGTGCAAATTTTTTCAGTTTATCGAACGCGCGGAGAGCAGCTTGAAAACCAGCTTGGCTCCGGTTGCTCACTCGATAAAGCAAAATGCAACGATCTTCCCACGTCGAACGCATGCCGCATTGCGCCCCATCCATGCATTTGAAGCATAGGAAAGTATTCGAAATTGCTGCTGGCGAAACCGAATTGTATTTATTTAATCTTTTGTTTTTAATGTATTTATGAGCGAAATTTCGCAGCCATCCGCGTGGGTTACGCGCTGGATTTCGCAGATCGAGGCGCGCGGAATGGTTTTGGATGTGGCGAGCGGGTCGGGACGTCATACCCAACTCCTGTTGGATCGAGGGTTTCGCGTGGTCGCGGTCGATTTGGATATCGCCGCGATGACCCCGCTCGAGAACCGACACGATCTTGAGTTGATCCAAGCTGATCTTGAGAGCAGGCAATGGCCGTTTGCCTCAGCTTGTTTCGACGGGATCGTCGTGACCAACTACCTACATCGACCGATCTTTCCCGATTTGATTGCCTCGTTGAAGCCGGGCGGCGTTTTCATCTACGAAACGTTTGCGTTCGGGAATGCCGAATTCGGGCGGCCGAGCAATCCGGATTTCCTGTTGCAACCGGGCGAACTGTTGACGGTGGTGGACTGCAAGGCGCGGGTAATCGCATATGAGGATGTTTACACCAAAACGCCCAAGCCTGCGTTGATACAGCGGATATGCGCAGTCGCAAACGGCGGAACGCAGCGCCATTTTCCCGCCCCGGGCAATTAGGGTAAACTCGCGTTTTATTTGACCGTTTCATGATGATTAAAGGAAGCCTAGTTGCCATCGCGACACCGATGTTCGCCGATGGAAGCATCGATTACCCGCGGCTCAGATTGCTGGTTGACTTTCACGTCGTTGCGGGCACTAATGGCATCGTCGCGGTTGGAACCAGCGGTGAATCGCCCACCGTCGATGTCGACGAGCATGTCGAAATTATTCGTGTTGTGATCGAACAAGCCGCAGGCCGCGTTGCGGTGATCGCCGGAACGGGCGCCAACTCGACCAAAGAGGCGATTGAACTATCGCGCCACGCCAAGGCAATCGGCGCACATTATAGCCTGTCGGTGGTGCCGTACTACAACAGGCCGACGCAAGAAGGGCTGTACCAACACTTCAGGGCGATCGCCGAGGCGGTCGAGTTACCGCAGATCCTCTACAACGTGCCGAGCCGCACGGTCGCCGATATGGCGAACGATACGGCGCTGCGATTGGCGCAGGTGCCGGGCATTATCGGCATCAAAGATGCGACTGGTAACATGGAGCGTGCCGCCGATCTCGTGCGCCGCGCGCCGAAAGATTTCGCGCTCTATAGTGGCGACGATGGAACCGCGCTCGCGTTCATGCTGCTCGGTGGCCACGGCGTCATTTCGGTGACGGCGAATGTGGCGCCGGGGCTGATGGCCGACCTGTGCCGCGCCGCGTTACTGGGCGACCCTGCCGCTGCACGCGCTGCCAATGATCGTTTGCAAGCGCTGCATCGCGATTTATTCGTCGAAGCTAACCCCATCCCTGTGAAATGGGTGTTGCAACAAATGGGAAAAATCGGTTCCGGTATCCGCTTACCACTCACGCCTCTGTCATCGAATTACCACAACCGTTTGCGCGAGGCGATGCGCGCAGCCGGGATCGATTGATGCACCCTAAGTCGCCATCCAATTTTCGTTATCCGCTCCGTTTGAGGTTGACCCGATGAAGTCCACTATCCACGCCGTTATCGCGTCGTCGTTATTCTTGTCGGTGCTCGGTTGTAGCGCACCTTCGTCGTTTCTCGAAAGCAAGAAGATCGACTATAAGTCCGCGGGGCAGATTCAACCCCTCGAAGTCCCGCCCGATTTGACTGCGCCCTCCGCCGACGATCGCTTCGCCGTTCCCGAGGGGAAATCCCAAAGCGGCGCGACCTACTCCAAATACGATCGCGATAAGAGCGCCGGTGCGGCAGTACAAAAAACAGGTCAAGTATTGCCGGCGAACGATAAGATTAAGCTGGAACGGGATGGCAATCAACGCTGGCTCAAAATTAATATGCCGGCTGAGGAACTGTGGCTTCAGGTGAAAGACTTCTGGCAAGAGATCGGCTTTATCCTGAAAATCGAAGCGCCGGAAGCCGGCGTGATGGAAACCGATTGGGCAGAAAATCGCGCCAAGATTCCCCAGGATTTCGTGCGCAACACTTTAGGAAAAGTGTTCGACGGTTTGTATTCCACGGCGGAACGGGACAAATTCCGCACGCGCTTGGAGCGCGGCAAAGAGGCCGGCACGACGGAGGTTTACATTACCCACCGCGGCATGCAAGAGGTTTACACATCGGAACTGAAGAAGGACACTCGCTGGCAGCCGCGCCAGCCAGACTCGGAGCTCGAAGCGGAGATGCTGCTGCGTCTCGCCAATCGCTTGGGTTCGGAAGACGCTCGCGCACAAGTCGACGCGCAACCAAAAGTTGAGGACAAGGCCAAGCTCGTCAAGGGTGGCGACGGCGCCGGTCAACTGACCGTACTGGAGGATTTCGAACGGGCCTGGCGGCGCGTCGGTCTGGCGCTGGATCGGGTCGGTTTTACGGTCGAAGATCGCGATCGCTCTAAGGGTCTGTATTTCGTTCGCTATGTGGATTCCCAGGAAGACAACAAAGTCAAGCCCAAGGGTTTCTTCGCCCGCATCTTCGGTGGCGGCGATCCCAAGCCCGGTAAGCAAGAGCAGTACCGCATCCTGGTGAGCGATGCCGGCGAGTCCACCGCGGTGCGTGTGCAAGATAAAGCCGGCGCTCCGGAGAAAACCGCCGTCGGCGGCAAGATACTAGCGTTACTTTACGATCAGTTGAAATAATCAATGCTGCGCTTCGCCTCCCTGGGGAGCGGCAGCGAAGGTAACTCACTTATCGTAGAAGTCGGGGAAACCCGGCTGATGCTCGACTGCGGCTTCGGGCTGGCCGAGACCGAAATGCGTCTCGGTCGCCTGGGCCTTACACCGCAGGATATCAGCGGCATCCTCGTCACTCACGAGCACGGCGACCACATTCGTGGCGCCGGCAAGTTTTCCCGCAAGCACGGCGTTCCTGTCTGGCTCACTTACGGCACCCTCGCCAGCCAAGCGGACGATTTTTTCGCCGCGGAATGGCTGCGCGACATCGACAGCCACACGGCGGTCGCCATCGGCGACATTGAAATTTTCCCCTTTCCTGTTCCCCACGATGCTCGCGAGCCGGTGCAGTTCGTGTTCAGCGATGGCACTTTACGCCTGGGTGTGTTGACCGATGCCGGCTCCACCACGCGCCATATAGAAAGCATGTTGTCCGGCCTTGACGGCCTGGTGCTGGAGTGCAATCACGACCGCGATCTACTGCGGCGGGGCCCTTACCCCGAGTCGTTGAAAGATCGTATCGGCGGGCGCTATGGCCATCTGGACAACGCAACCGCGGCGGAATTGCTGTCCCGGCTCGAGCGTAGTTCCTTGCAGCAGGTCATCGCCGCGCACCTCAGCCGCCAGAACAACAGCCCCGAGCAGGCCCGCGCCGCGCTCGCACCCGTCCTGAATTGGGAACCGGAGCGCATCGGCATCGCAGATCAGTACCAGGGACTGGCTTGGCATACTCTTGTATAAGATAAAAGATAAAGGACGGTACTACCATGGCTTGAGTTCCGGGGTTCTAAAACTGGCAAAGTCAAATGGCGCCATGACTCGGACCTGCCGGACGACATGATGCCCTACGCCAACGGCGTGATTTTTGCCGGTCGTTTAGAGGGTCATCTTGTCGCGCTTGATGCAAATATCGGTGAAGAAAAGCGGAACACCAAATTGGTCGATTACACACGAGGTTGCATGGGATCCGGTCGCGCAGAAAGAAGTCTGGTCCTTCTGCTCAAGAACGGACGCTTAAGCGAGACCGAAGAAACGGCGCCACGTTCAACGGATCTTTGAGCTATGTCAAGACAACAAAATAAGGCAACAAAATAAGGATTTGCCGCTTCGTTTCACCTGTGCAATTTAGGCTGGGGTACGCTATTGCGTCGGAGGAGATCAGCGAAAACCGGCCGTTGCCGAAGTTCCCCTGGACGGCAATTCGGCAGCGGGTGCGCCTTTGCTCCGGATGTCACCACGCGCATATTCTCGTGCCATCGGTCATACTCTCGTACCGATCCATCCTTCGAAGCCTCTCAGGCGGGCTCCGCACCCACTTCCATGCCCGGCTATCAAACCAAGCGCGAGCGCATCACCATCGCGGGCGCCGAGGATCTGATTATCTGCTCGCTGCTCGACCGCCTACAGTTCTCCGATCCGCTCGGGGAAGCGGATCGTGCGGGAATTTCATCGGCTTCGTGGTCCATATTCGGTCAACTGTGGCCGTCCGGCGCGCACTTGGCGGGACGCATGGCGTCCAGAGTTGTTCGTTCCAGCGAACGGGTACTGGAGATCGGTTGCGGACTCGCCATGGCGAGCCTCGTCGCCCATCGAAGAGGCGCTGATGTCACCGCGAGCGATTGCCACCCTCTGGCGGCTACTTTTCTGAAGGAGAACCTGCGTCTGAACGACCTCTCGCCAATGAAGTATCGGCACGGCCGCTGGAGCGACCCGGAGACCCCGCGCGCGCGCGACGGCACGTCGGAGCCTTGCATGGTCCGAGGCCAATATGATCTGATCATCGGCAGCGACGTTTTGTACGAGCGCGATGCTAGCGCGGCCCTTGCCGTTTTTATCGTGCGCCACGCGAAGGCCGCCGCAGAAGTGTGGATCGTCGACCCCAACCGCGGCAATCGACCGGCATTCAATAGGCAAATGGTGGCCGAAGGTTTTTTGATGCGAGAAGAACGGCTAGACAGCCCGGCTTCGCTCGGCGCCGCAGCCTACAAAGGGCGGTTTTTGATGTACCGGCGAGTTAGTACCGTTGGCGCGCTCGACACACCCGACCCTCGTGGAGATCGAGAGTCTTGACCCTCTTGCGCTGACGGTCAAAGATACTGGAGTTAACCGGGGTCTCCCGGTAAGTTTGAATATTCCCGGAAGAAGAACTTGACCCTAGCTTGTTGCTTCTTATCGTCACATAACCACAGACGTTGAAATTATACAAAATTGCGCCGCCACACCAAATGCGTGGAATAGGACCACGGTCTGAAGTAATCTGAACGCGGCATTAGCGCATTGCGTCTGTGCCGGACGCTTCCTTGCCGCCGCATGGACAGATGTTAGCGTTTGAAAGGCCGACGCGCAGCCATCCGGCCAGAAGTAGCTTCGTCTTTGTGCCGGAAATTGATACGGCCCTTGGTGAGGTCGTACGGCGACATCTCCAACGTGACCTTGTCACCGGCCAAGATACGAATGCGGTGCTGCCGCATTTTTCCAGATGCGTGGGCGGTGATCTCGACCCCGTTACTCAGCGTTACACGGAACTGGGTATTGCGTAACACCTCGCTGACCAGTCCTTCCATCTCGATCGTTTCTTCTTTCGCCAAGTTTCAGCCTTTCACCAGGAATGCAGTCGCTTCGCGCGGCCGACAGCGCGCCTGCGAAAGCGAATGCAAAGATATTGAGTGCCCAATCGCGAGGAATCAGACTTTCTTCAAATTAACCGCCGCCAGCTTGCCGTTGTCGCCCTTCTCCACGTCGAACGACAGTTTGTCGTTCTCGTTAATGCTACCGAGTCCGGAACGCTCCACGGCGGAAATATGTACGAACACATCCTTCGAACCATCATCTTGCTGAATGAAGCCAAATCCCTTAGCAGGGTTGAAAAATTTAACAGTACCGGTTGCCATAATATTCTCCGAATCTTGCATTGCCTGGTGCAGGATTGCGCCAGGCATCTAGTGTAGTGCGCCATAATTAACGGAACATAAAAATGCGTCTTTTTCCGTCTGGCCTCGTTACTCGTCGTTGCATAGAGCCCGCTATGCGGCCTCCTCGCGCCTCGCCAGACGAAAAAAGCCATCATTTTTATTCGCCCCGTTAATTATGGCGCACTACACTAGGCGATTGACCTTGCCATAAGGTCTCGGCAAGTTGAAAGGAATAAAAGCAATGGGTGACAAAGCAGGCGGCGAAAAACTTCTATACTGTTCTTTCT
>JAYTGZ010000336.1:0-1749 GCA_043733025.1 Pseudomonadota bacterium
ATGGCGCTGCCATCGGATTATTTTTTCACCAGCGCAGCATAAGCGGCTTCGTCGAGGAGACCATCCAACTCGCTGGAATCGGCAATTTTGATCCTGAAAAACCAGCCCGCGCCCGTGGGATCCGCATTAACTTTCCCGGGGTCGTCGGTCACCGACGAATTGACTTCGGTCACGCTGCCGCTGACCGGCGCCTTCAGATCCGCCGCGGCTTTGACAGACTCGATTACCGCGGCTTCCTCGCCCTGGGCAAAATGTTTGCCTACCTCGGGTAACTCGATGTAAACCAGATCGCCTAGCTCCTCTTGGGCAAAGTCGGTGATTCCGACCACACCGGTATCGCCTTCGACGCGAATCCATTCATGGTCTTGGGTAAATTTTATTATCGCCATGCGGTTTTCTCCGGAATTTAACTGCGAAAATATCGATGTTGCACAAATGGAAGCTTAACGATTTGGCATCGGATAGACTTGCCGCGAACCATGGCTTGAACTCTCGAACCGAGATTGGCCCAAGCCGCCTCGACGTAACCCATGGCGACTGGCCCACCGACGCTCGCGCCGAAACTGCCGCTGGTGATCTTACCGACTGCTATCTGATCGTCATTTAGTAAAACCGTTCCCTCCCGCAGCGGTAGTTTGCCTTCCGGGAGGATGCCGACGCGCCGGCGCGGCGCGCCGTTTTCCATTTGCTCGAGTATAACCGCGGCGCCAGGAAACCCATCGCGCCGTGATTTCGATAGCGCCCAGGCCAAACTCGCCTCCACTGGTGTCGTCGTATCGTCGATGTCGTGGCCGTAAAGGCACAATCCCGCCTCCAGCCGCAGCGAGTCCCGCGCACCCAGTCCCACCGGCGCCACTTCCGGCTGGCTCAGCAGCGCGCGCGCAAGCGTTTCAGCATGTGTATTCGGCACGGAGATCTCAAAGCCGTCTTCGCCGGTGTAGCCGGAGCGCGTTACTAGGCATCGGACACCGGCAACGTCGATGGGCGCTGCGGTCATGAAATTCAGGTGGGTCGCCGCCGGCGCGAGGCGAGCCATGACCCAGGTTGCGTCCGGACCCTGTAATGCCAATAAAGCGAGATCGCTACGCTCTTCCACCGTGCAGGCTGCGGCAAGGTGTTGGCGCAGATAGGCAAAGTCCTGCTCTTTGCGTGAGGCGTTGACGACGAGGGAAAAATGCTCGGCCGTGCGGGTAATCATGAGATCGTCGAGAATGCCGCCGGCCTCGTTGGTGAGCAACGCGTAGCGTTGCCGATTGAGTTCAAGGGTGCATATATCCATCGGCATCAGCGATTCCAACGCACGGGCGGCGTCATTTCCGGAGACGTATATCCGCCCCATGTGCGACACGTCGAACAGGCCCGCGCGCGCGCGCGTGCGGACGTGTTCCTTGAGGATGCCGGACGGGTAATGAACGGGCATCGCATAACCTGCGAATGGAACCATCCTGGCGCCCAGATCCAGATGTAGCCCGTAGAGTGGTGTGCGGGCTAGGGCGGCGTTGGAGGACGAATCGCCGTTACTCATCAGTTATCCTGCTATACGCGGTTAATGATCGTAAGGGAATTTCGACCGCCATCGGCCATTCCCCTGGCATGCAAGTGGCAAAGCAAGCCGACAAGCTCGATTCTAGCCGAAAGAAGTCCATGCTCCGCAAGTTTGACTCATATCAATAAGCGTTTCGCGAAAACATCATATCGTTCGTCGGTGCCAACGAACCCAAAAACTGGAGTTGACCATGTATAAGCGCA
>JAYTGZ010000337.1:0-8426 GCA_043733025.1 Pseudomonadota bacterium
CGTCAAGGAAGAGCATGCAGAATGGCTCAAACGCATTCCGAGCGCAGCGGAATTGAGCCGCGGTATTGGGCTCCGCGAGTACACGCCTGAAAGACTCGACGCGCTTGAGTACACCGAACCTGGTCTCACCATTCTCCGCCAAATGACCAGAGGTGAACAGGTCAATTCGAAGCTGCTTGTCTCGGCGAGTTACGACCTCGTCTTCTCCGGAATCAGCGCCTTCGTCGCAAGGCATGACGAGTGATGCCTAAACCTTCCATCGAGCGTACCTCCACCGGGTTGGCCCCGCGAACCGCCGAGGTTAATCTTGCGCTTCGCGGGGCCAACCCGGTTCCGGCCGCTCATGTCAAACGTTGGGCGTCGCCATGACCATCGCTGGTCATTACCCATTCACAATCAGCTCCAGCCGAGAGGGAAGATGAATGCGACCGAACTCCTGAGTCAACTAAAGGCGGACGCAGCCGCTGGGCGCAGCCTTGACTTCCGGGCGATCCGAGAGCAGATTCATGACGCATCAGAGCGCACTTCGGACAGCGGCGAGCGCGTCGTTCTCCTCCAAGTCTTCCACGCAGTAATGGATCTTACCGAGCGGAGCGGCAACATCGCACCCGAAGATCTAGAGGTCTTCAAGGACACGCGAGCAAAAGACTATCGACTCCTCCTCATGCGTGAGGTCCTAGTCGGACAGAACGTATCCGTCGAACTTCTGAACGCCGTCACGCAGCGAGAGGTTCAGGCAGGTCGAATGCCGGAAGATGATGAGTTCCGTCAACTTGCCGTCAAGGGCCTCACGGAACCATATTTGTCGGTGCAACAACTGCTTAAGATCGAGCAAGACAGGTTGGCCGCTGAGTTAAAGCCGACGAGTTGGCGGCGATGGTTTGGCAAGAAGTAGGTGGGTTCGAAGCCAAGTCGGTGCCATGCCGGGCAACGCCTCTTAAGAAACACTAACCAAATGATTGATTTGAAATGGGCGTTTTAAGCGGTCTGTTCGAGAGGTACGAGTTTCAAGCCCGTAGGTCGGAAAAGAGGGATAAGGTCAGGTCTTTCATTATCACATGCTACACTTTTTGATCCACTTCATAATCCTTTACCAACCGACTCATCGTGGTGTAGTGCACGCCAAAATGCGCCGCAACGGCGCTCATCGTATGCTGCCCCGACAAATATGCCAATGCGATCGCTTCGTTACGCTCGTGCGCGCCGGCAAATTCGGCCAATGCCCGCTTTGCGGCTCGGCGTTGCGCACGGGGGATTTCCGTGAGCGACGGCTGTTTGTCGACCAAGGCCTGCATTTTCTCGATGAACGCTTTTGGCCCGAGGTAGATCTGGCCTTGCAGTTCGCTCCACACACTGGGCGCTCGCACGCCCTCATGCACGAAGGCGACGTAATGTTCGATCGCGCGAGCGCGCTGTGTAGCGAATTGCGCCAGCACGAAGTCAACGTGCAGCCAGTCCGGTTTGGCGGCTTGTCCGCAAGTGGCGAGGTAACTGCTCCACGGCCATCGCTCCAGACGCCGAACCCTCTTGGCGCGCAACGGGTTCAGCACAACGTAACGGGCAAGCTCCAACAGATAGCTGTCTTTGTGAACCAGAATGGCTTTGAAGCGCCCTTGAAACACATGGCCGACGCGGCCATGGGTGCGGTTGAAGCGCTGGGTATAGACGCCGTTCAACTGGCGCATGCCTTTGGAGAGGTTGGCATCGGGCGTTTCGATGAGCTGGTGGTAATGATTGGTCATCTGGCAATAGGCGTGACAGACCCAGTTAAAGCGCTTGCAGACCTGGGCAAGCGTATCGAGCCAGGCTAGGCGATCGTCGTCGGACAGAAAAATGTCCTCGCGCCCATCGCCGCGCGAAGTGATGTGATAAAGCGCGCCGGCGAATTCAAGCCGTAGGGGTCTGGCCATAGAATTGGGATATCAGGATCGATGTGATAATGAATGACCTGACCCCCGTGGTGACCCCTACACGCTTGCGGACAACAAGCCATCGGCATCAAACGTTGAAGATTGAGGGTGACGACGCTTTTCTGTTGTGTTTTTATGAATGATAAGGACGTTATCGTTCATAAATACCGACGTAAATCTAGGGTTGCGCGATATTAGGCGATCATGATATAAGCTAGATGCAGTCTAGCTTATATGAGGTCAATCATGCGTGAAGTCGGGGCCTTCGAGGCCAAAAACAAATTAGGCACCTTGCTCGATTGGGTGGCAAACGGTGAAGAGGTGCTTATCACCCGCCACGGCAAGGCCGTCGCGCGCCTAGTTCCAGCCACACCCAGCTTCGATCGCGATAAAGCCCGCCAAGCCGCGCGTGGCCTGCTCGAAGCCAGCCGTGGCGTGACCCTTGGCGGTCTCAAAATCAAAGACCTAGTCAACGAGGGGCGGCATTGAGTCTGGTCGTCGATAGCTCGGTGGCGCTGACCTGGTGCTTTGAGGACGAGCACACCCCAGCGACCACAGACCTGCTTACCCAGATCACCGGCGCCGGGGCGATCGCCCCCGCGCTGTGGCCACTGGAAGTGCTCAACGCCTTGACCATGGCCGAGCGCCGCAAGCGCCTCGATGCCGCGCAGCGGCAGCGTCTGGCGGGTTTCCTGCACAATCTCCCGATCACCCTCGATCACGAAACCGCTGCCCAGGCCTGGACGGTCACGGCGCACTTGGCTGAACGGTTTCGGCTGACCGTCTACGACGCCGCCTATCTAGAACTGGCGCAGCGCCTCAACCTGCCGCTGGCTACGCTCGACCTGGAACTGCGCGCCGCAGCGAGCGCGCTCGGCGTCGCCTTGTTGGGGACGTGAGCCATGGCCAGTCAAGAAATCACCCGCAAAGCTACCCCCGCCACCACGTCAGCAGCGCGCGATGCTTCCGGCGCTCTTTGCACCCACTCCTGAGGCTGGCAAGCGTTCGTCGAATTCTTCACCGCCAACATCCACAACCCGAACACCAGGAAGGCCTACGCCCGGGCGGCTACTGAGTTCGCTGCCTGGTGTGTGCCCCTGCGATGCCGCGCTGAAAGGAGGCATCACCACGCTAATGAAAACTGCCCATCTTGCCGAAGCCTTCCACATGAACTATGAAATTCATCACGGCGGCAACTCGCTCAACATCGTAGCCAACCGGCACGTGACCATGGCGATTCGAAACGCGGAATTGTTCGAAGTGTTGCTGCCCGATGGCGCCCAGAAATACGGCCTGGCCGAAGATATCACCGTAGGTCGCGACGGGATGGTGCATGCTCCCAGCGCGCCCGGACTCGGCTACGAAATTGACTTCGCCCTGGTCGAGCGCAAGAAGATCTCGGTGCTGAGATAATACGCGAACACCGCTGCGGGCAAACGGATCCGCAGCCCAAGGATCCTAATCAGAAAGGGAGGCGTATGCTTAAAATCTGGGGCCGCAAGAATTCCATCAACGTGCAAAAAGTCATGTGGGCAGTAGGGGAACTGGCTATCCCGCACGAACGCGTGGACGCCGGCATGCAGTTTGGCGTCGTGGACGAACCCTGGTTCCGGGCAATGAATCCAAATGGTCGCGTTCCCACCATCGACGACGATGGATTTATTTTATGGGAATCGAACGCAATCGTTCGCTACCTGGCTCGCAAGCACGGCGCGGGACGCATGTCCCCTTCAACCCCCGAGGCACACGCCTACGCCGATCGATGGATGGATTGGTCGATCACGACAATGGCGCCGCTGATGACGCCGCTTTTCTGGGGCCACGTCCGGACTGCGCCGGAAAATCGTGACCGGAAGGCCCTCGAAGCACTGCGGTTGCAAATGGAGCTGGTCATGCAGGTGCTCGACGCCAATCTTGCGACCAAGGGCTACGTCGCCGGCGATGAACTCACCATCGGCGATATTCCGGTTGGCTGTTTCGCGCATCGCTGGTATGCATTGCCGATGGAGCATGGTAGTCATGCGCATGTCGCGGCCTGGTATGCGCGTTTGTCCGACAGCCCGGCGTTTCAGACACACGTCATGCTGCCGCTTTCCTAGCACCTGGAGCCGGGGCTTGGTCGCTAAATGGACGGCGGGACGGCGTCAAGCAGGATGTCCGGTCGATCGTCAGAGGCCCTCGAGATCAGCCGTGGAAAGAGTCACCGAAGAGTTTTTCGACACAAACGGCCGCGTTCTGAAGCTCTTCTTTTTGTCTGAGATGGCGCTCGCCTGACACGCTGCCAACCCCAGATCCAACGATCGCGCTGATTGGTTCCATGTCGATATGCGATCGCCGATACGCAAAAAAGTAAACTAGCGCAACCCTCGCACAGCTAATCGCGAACGAAAAACACGGAACCAGCCGCAGTGTCATTTCCCCTGGACATGGAGGACTACATTGCCGAGGCATCAGCGGCGTTTTCCCGCCGCCACGCGCTGAACGTCCACAGTGAACTCAGTCCGTCGGAAAGCGCGAATAGGATTGCCAACGTTCCGGGAATGATTCCCAACCACCAGAGTACCGCCATGATAGGCGGCACCAGGGGACGGTCCAGCAAAGTGGCGAACACGAAACCTAGCGCGTTGAGGCGTCCGCTGACGATGTAAAGCATGCCCAGACCTCCCAGCAATAGCCCCACCAAGCGCAGGTAGTTGGCGGCTTGTTCGCTAAGCGGCGGCAGATGCAAGAGCCAAGCAGCGACATGCGGAGCGAACAGCAATCCCACCGCCTCGGCGAACATGATCCAGCCGAAGATCTCCACCGTGCGCGCCGAGTGCGCCTGCCTTTCGGCACGGATCAGCTTGTATAGCATTTGTTGAAATGCGCCCATGGTCCTCCTCCCATATCTTGTGAGTTAAACTAGCACTACTCTTCCACTAACACTTCCGTTAACCCGCCGCCGGCCGAGGGGGCGATTTCGGGCGGCATCGTAAGGCGCGTTTGGTCGAATTCTCGCATCGTTGCCTTGTCAACGGCTCCTACATTTAACTAGGCTCGCGCGGATATTGCCGCTCACCCGTGATCGGCCTGTATGCCGCTCTGATATTGCCTCTTTGGCCGATGCTGGCGAATCATTTCTGTGGATATCCCAAAGTTCCCAAAATAAATCGCGCGGATCCAAAGGCGATCCAGGCCAAGGCTCTTTCCACGAACGAGCGTCGCTTCCATTCTTGCAGGTGAATCGGCGCGGCACCGTCTTCGATGGCGGACTTGAGGCTGTGGCGTAGTTGTGTGCAGAAGCCTGCATCGCGGACGATGATGTTCGCTTCGCGCGACAGCATGAAGCTGAACGGGTCGATGTTGCTCGAGCCTATTGTTGCCCAGTCGTCATCGATCACGGCGACTTTGGCGTGCATGAAGCTCTTGTGATACTCAATGATGTGTATCCCGCCGGATAATAGCGCGCCGTACAATGCGCGCGTGGCGTGATGCAGCCACCGGTATTCCACTCGACCTTGCAACAGTAGTGTGACCGTTACGCCGCGCGCCGCCGCTGCGACTAAAGCGCGGCGAAATCCGAGGCCAGGAAAGAAATAAGCGTTGGCGATGATGATCTCGTCGCGCGCGTTATCGATGGCTTCGAGGTAGGCTTCCTCGATGTCGTTGCGATGACGAAAATTGTCGCGGATGACCAGCGCCGCGAGATGAGCACCGCACGGCGCGGCGGGTGGCAACTTGGGAAAGTCGCTGTGCAAGCGCGTTCTGAAATTCGTCCAACTCAACACCAGCCATAGCCGATGGACAATGGGCCGCAACTCTTGCATCAGCGGGCCCATGACCTTGACCGCGTAGTCGTAGCGCGGCGGTGTGTGGTGGGGGGTGTTGACGTCGTCGATGATGTTGATGCCGCCGACGAAGGCGATCATGCCATCTATCATTGCGATTTTTCGGTGCATGCGCCGTAGTCTGTGGCGACGGACGCTGAAGCGGAATGCCTCGGGCCGATAGATGAATAACTCCACTCCGCTTCTCAGTAGAATATTTGCCATTTCCGGCGGAAAGAAATCGCGGCTGCCGAAACCATCAACGATGACGCGGACGATTACATTGCGCTCCGCTGCGCGCCGTAGTGCATTCGCGATGCGTTGCCCGGTGCTGTCGTCGGCGAAGATGTAGGTCTCGACGTGGACTTCGTGTTGCGCGGAGTCGATCGCCGCTTCTAGCGCGGGAAAAAAATCCGCGCCATTCTGGAGTAAGGTTATGGAATTACCCGATATATAACGCAACGCGGCCACAGGGGGCTATGAACGACTGACGTGGGCGGAGAGCGCCGCATGGTCCGACAATTTAGACCAGGCTTTCCCGTGCATGAGACGCGCGCTTTTCACGCGCAGGCCGCGCACGTAAATACGATCCAAACTGAGCAGCGGCAGGCCCGCCGGGAAACTGCGCGCCGGACGGCCGTGGGTGAATTCGAATACTTCGTGGACGTCGAGTCGATCATGCAACAAGCGGCTCAAGCGCTCGCGCCAATCGTTAAAATCACCGGCGATCACCAGCGGCGCGGAGCGGGGCACCATGCGATCGATGCGGTCGCAGAGTGCCCGCGCCTGCTGCAACCGCCAGCGGGAAAATAGACCGAGATGCACGCAGACGCAATGTAAGTTTTCATCCCAACCGGGCACGTCCAACTCACAATGTAATAATCCGCGCCGCTCAAGCGGATGGGCGGAGACATCTTCGTTTTCCCAGCTCACTATGGGATAGCGGCTCAAAATCGCGTTACCGTGATGGCCCTCTTCGGAGACGGAATTTTTGCCATAGGCGAAATCGCTCCACACGGAATCGGCAAGAAACTCGTGCTGCGGCGCGGACCAGAGGGTGTGATTCAGACCACGGATTTCATTCGAGCCCTGCACCTCTTGCAGAAAAATTAGATCGGCATCCAGCGCGCGCAGCCGCTCGCGCACGTCGGGCAAGATCGTGCGCCGGTTGAAGTTGGAGAAGCCTTTATGAATGTTGTAAGTCGCGATGCGTAAGGTATCGATCATCGGCGTTGTTAACTAAAATATTTACGCGGCGCTACACTAGACAATAGTAAGATCGCGTCGCGATTGCTCCAGGAAAACACTTTTTCCGCCGCCTGTTGCCACGCTAGCCATTGGTATTGTAAATGTTCCCGCGGAGCGATGGTGATCGGCATGGTTTGCGGCAAGGTCAAGCCGAACACGTGTTCGGTGTTATGTGTCGTACCCGGTGCGTAGCGGTGACGCCAGATGGGGTAGATTTCGTAAACATTTTCTTTTTGCCAGTCGATCAAAGTATGTTGAAATGCGTCGAGTCCCGTTTCTTCATGCAGTTCACGTGTTGCGGTTTCGCGTAACGTCTCGCCTTCATCCTGGCTGCCCGTAACCGATTGCCAAAATCCTGGCCGATCAGCGCGTTCCAGCAACAGCACTTGTAGGTCCGCCGTGTGGATGACGATCAGAACCGAAACCGGAATCTTATAAACTTTCATCGATGGGCTTAATCAGAGGTTTCTTAATTTTTGTTAACATGACGAACGACAAAATCATCGGAGCAATTCACTATGGCAAACAAGTCTGCCACTTCCGTGGCGAACACACCAGCGAAAAATCACGACGCGGCGCTGGGTAAATTTTCCGTCAGCCATGCTAAGACCAGTTCATTCAAAGCCGACGGCCTGCGAGCATTCTTCGAATATCGCGATTTGGGCATCAAGGATGCGACCGGCGGCCGTTACGTCGCGCACGTCATCCGCGCGATTCCGGGCCGCTCGCTTGAGTCCAGTTGGCATCGGCACGAAGCGAATTTTCAGATGGTATACGTGCTCAAGGGCTGGATCGAATTCGATTACGAGGGCGTCGGCAAACAGCGTTTCGAAGCCGGCTCCTGTTTTCATCAACCGAAGGGCATACGCCACATCGAACTCGGCCACTCCGACGATGTCGAGATGATCGAGATCGTCGCGCCGGGCGATTTTGTCACCACAGAAGACACGATGTAGTGACGGTCATCGGACTGCGAGGCGCGTCGCGTCTGCCTCGCAGGCGTGGTATTTGCAAGGCTAAAGATCCGCTAGGCTACCTAAAATGCTTTTAAATTCATTGCGTTAACTCGTCACAATTACAGAAAAGCATCACGTAGACAAACCAAAAAGAGCGTCTACAACACAACTACGAGGCCCAGCTTCCAAGTAACAACAAGGTGGCCGGAAACTAGAAAAAAGGAATAGAACCATGAAAACTTTTTCGTACTCATCGGAAACCATGCAACGCCAACTCGAAGACGCCAAAGCCTATCTGCGCGCGCGAGGCAAATACGTACTCGACAAGGGCAATAATTGGCATTTCTCCCACACCGTCCAGTGGGACGAATATAAGAAGCTTGCGGAAATAGCCCAACGCCAAGCGGCCTAGGAGCCTGTCGGACTTAAAGGAAATCGGCTGCAAAAGAGGCTGAGCGGTTCATGGCCCCAGGCCACCCCGTATTTCGCCGCTTTCTTGGGCAATA
>JAYTGZ010000338.1:0-10431 GCA_043733025.1 Pseudomonadota bacterium
GGCGTGCCCGGAATCTTGATGAAGAGGTTCGGACGCGCGGCCCGCGCATGCAGTTGCGCGGCATTCTTGATGGTGTTGGTGGTGTCGTTCGCGAACAGCGGCGAGACTTCAAGCGACACCCAACCGTCCACGCCATCGGTAGCGTCGTGGATCGGACGGAATAGATCGGCGGCCTGAGTCAAGTCCTCCAAGGCTAGTTCGAAGAACAACGCCTCGCCCGACTTGCCCGCAAGCGTTTTTTTACGGATGGCGTCATCGTAGAAATCACCATTTTTGATGGCTTGATCGAAGATCGTGGGATTGGAAGTGAGTCCCGTCACCGCAAACTCCCGAATGTAGCGGCTGAGTGTACCGCTCGTCAGTAGCGCGCGCGTGATGTTGTCGAGCCAGAGGCTTTGGCCCAGATCGTGAAGTTGCTGTGTAGCGTTCATGTCGTCTCCTTTTGCCCATCGACCCGCGTATCGTCCGTGTCGAGCAGGAATATTACGTCGTCGGTGACCGTCATGCTTGCACCTCGCCTGGTATAGGGTTGTGCCAACTGCCGTTTGCTGCGATGAGCGCGTCAGCCTGTTTCGGCCCCCAGCTATGACGCCGGTATGGGCAAACGCGGTCGTGGTTGTTAAGGACTGGGTCGACCACCGCCCAGGCAGCCTCAACCGCATCCTCGCGGGTGAAAAGCGCACCGTTGCCGGCCATTGCATCGCCCAGAAGGCGCTCGTAAGGCCCTTCCTCTCCCGGCCGTTCATCAACCAGGTAGAGCTCACGCTGGTCGCCGACGAACTCCTTACCTGCGCGCTTGACACGCGCGGCGAGGGCTACGGCGGAATTGGGGGATAGCCGGAAACGTAAATAATTGGCGGGGCCGGCCACCGGCGCTGAGTCAGCAAACAACCGCTGTGGCGGCGGCTTTAACTGCACTATCACCTCGGCGGCCGTCGCCGCCAAAAACTTGCCTGAGCGCAAGTACCACGGCACCCCCTCCCACCGCCACGAGTCGATAAAAAGCTGCAGGGCGCAAAAAGTCTCGACGTCGGAATTGCTCGCGACGCCGTTCTCTTTACGGTAGCCGGCGTACTGGCCGCGCACCAGGTCGTCGGGCTTCAACGGGCGCATTGCCTGGAAGACATCGGCTGTCTCGCCGTGGACGGCGCCAAAACCCCGATAGGTCGGCGGCTCCATGGCAAGCAGTGCGACGACCTGGAAGAGGTGATTCTGGATCACGTCGCGCAGGCAGCCGGCAGTTTCGTAAAATGCGCCGCGGCCCTCCACGCCGAAGTCCTCGGATAGGGTTATTTGAACGCTAGCCACGTAATTGCGGTTCCAGATCGGCTCCAGGAACGAATTGGCGAAACGGAAATAGAGGATATTCATGATCGCTTCTTTACCAAGGAAATGATCGATGCGGAAGATCGAGTCTTCCGTGAACACCGACCGGGCGATGCGATTGATCTCCCGCGCGGAGGCGAGGTCCCGTCCGAACGGCTTTTCAACGATGACACGCCCATGATCGGCCAAGCCGGCGCCGCCGAGCCCTTTGATCACCGTAGCGAACAGCGTGGGCGGGATAGCAAGGTAGTGCGCCGGGCGCGGGGAATCGCCCAGTTCTTTCTTGAGCGCTTCGAACGTACCCGGGTCGTTGTAGTCCCCGCTCACGTATCTGAGCAGGGAGAGCAGATGTTGGAGGGCCCGCTGGTCGTCGATCCTACCGAGTTTTTTTATGCTGTCCGTTACCCGTTTGCGAAGTTGCGCCACGCTCCACTTCGATGAGGCGACACCCACCACCGGGACGTTAAGAACTCCCCTCTTCGCCATCGCATATAACGCTGGAAAAATCTTCTTATAAACTAGGTCGCCCGTCACGCCGAACAGCACCAGCGCGTCGGATCGCGGCGTGCCACCGTTGGTCTTGTTCATCTCAGCTTTTTCCCTCCTTTTTCTCATCATGCCCACCAAACTGCTTACGCATCGCTGACAACACGCGATTGGCGAAATCCGCACCACCGCGCGAGCTGAAGCGTTCATAGAGCGCGGCGCTAAGAACAGGGACTGGCACGGATTCGTCGATGGCAGCCGCGATCGTCCATCGCCCCTCGCCGGAATCCGACACGCGGCCGGCGTAGCTCTTCAGGCCCGGTTGGTTTAGGAGCGCGGTAGCAGTAAGATCCAGCAACCAAGAGCCGATCACGCTGCCTCGGCGCCAAACTTCCGCGATCTCAGGCAGGTCTAAGTCATATTGGTAATACTCCGGGTTCAGCAGCGGCGCTGTTTCGGCATCCGTATTGCGCGAGTGCTTACCGGCGTTGGCGTTGCACAGGATGTTCAGCCCTTCGGCATATGCCGCCATGAGGCCATACTCAATGCCGTTGTGGACCATCTTTACGAAGTGGCCCGCGCCGGTAGGGCCGCAATGCAGATATCCGTGCTCGGCGGGACCCGGAGTACCCTTCTTGCCTGGGGTGCGCGGCGCCGCCTTGACCCCGGGCGCGATGCTCTTGAAAATCGGGGCCAGGTGCTTGATGACCTGGTGATCTCCACCGAGCATCAGGCAGAAGCCGCGCTTCAACCCGAACACCCCCCCGCTGGTGCCGCAATCGACGTAGTGTATGCCCCTCCGCTTGAGCGCCGTCGCTCTCAGGATATCGTCGCGATAGTAGCTGTTGCCGCCGTCGATGATGATGTCACCGGCATCCATGCGTGCGGCCACTTCCTCGACCGTCTTGCCGGCCACGCTGGCTGGAACCATCACCCAGACCGCGCGCGGTTTGGCGAGCTTCGCGACCAGCTCGTCGATCGAGGCGGTACCCCGAGCGCCGCGGCCCGCGATCTTCTTCACGGCGGCCGGACTCAAGTCGTAGACGACACACTTGTGGCCATCCTTCGTTAGGCGCCGCACCAAACTGGCTCCCATGCGCCCCAATCCGATCATGCCGAGATGCATTTTGAATTGCCTTCCTTAACGCGGTACACCTTGAATTCTCATCTGCACCGAATTTTGCTGACTGTCATTAACCAGCCCAGACCGCCGGGAATGCTATGCGGTCGATGTAACTTGGCAACCGCCTGCGTCCGCCCTAGTTCGCTCGTCTTGTTCTAGGTCTTGAACGGATTTTGCCGGCGGTACTAAATGGTTCTTAGAATGTACCGACCGTTTCGAAGGTCCCAACCAAAAGAGATCCATCTGAACTCAAACGAAACTCGGATAGCGGGATCACGCACTTTTTCAAAATCGGGCGGCGGTAACTGACGAGGTTTCGGCCACTCGTCAAATTTGACCGTGAGAAAAGTCGAGGCATATCAAGTTTTGGCGCGCGAAGTGGCAGACAGACGACCCAAAGCTTTATAGGTGGTGCGATAGGGTGTCGCGCTCCTCACCATAGTCTTATGGGCGTGCAGCAGGGCTTATCCGCCACACTACGTTTCCAACGTCATCCGCGATGAGTAGCGCTCCCATTCGATCAATCGCCAGACCCACGGGGCGACCATATGCCTCACCGGCCGGACTGACAAACCCGGTGAGCACATCGTCTGGCGGGCCTATTGGATGCCCCTCCGAGAATGGCACAAATATCACCTTGTAGCCGCTGCGCGGTTTACGGTTCCATGAACCGTGTTGAGCGATAAACGCGCCTCCCGCAAATCGCTCTGGTAAGTACTTTTCTGAGTAAAATACTAGCCCGAGCGAACCCGTATGCGCGCCTAGGGCGTAATCCGGGACTATCGCTTTAGCAACCATCTCCGGACGCTGCCGCTTTACACGCTTATCGACATGCTGGCCATAGTAGCTATAAGGCCAGCCATAAAAACCGCCATCCTGAACCGACGTCATGTAGTCCGGAACGAGGTCGCTGCCGATCTCATCCCGTTCATTGACAGTCGTCCAAAGCAACCCGCTTTGGGGTTGCCAAGCAAGGCCATTCGGGTTGCGCAAGCCAGAGGCAAACACTCGCGAACGCCCGTTTGCCGGATCGATCTCGAGGATGGCGGCACGGTTGGCCTCGTTCTCCAAGCCGTTCTCGCCGACGTTGCTATTTGACCCGACCGTCACATAAAGACGGGAACCGTCTCGGCTTGCCGTGACATTCTTGGTCCAATGGTGGTTGATCTTACCTGCGGGCAGATCAACGACTTTCACTCCGGTCACGGTAATCCGCGTGTCACCGGTGGTGTAGGGAAAACGCAAAATTGCATCAGTGTTGGCGACATAAAGTGTGCTGCCGACGAGCGTCATACCGAAGGGCGAATGCAAGCCGTGCAGAAACTTTGTTTGTGTTTCCGCAATGCCATCTCCGTCGGCATCGCGCAACAAGGTGATTTGATTCGCGCTCGGCACCCCCGCCCCAGCGCGCTTCATGAGCACCTTCGTCAACCAGCCCTTGATACTGGTTGCCGCGCGTTCCTTGGGCGGTGCATTCGTCTCAGCAACCAGTACATCGCCATTTGGAAGGACATATAACCAACGAGGGTGATCAAAACCACTCGCGTACGCGCTTATCGCGAGGCCGGTAGCCGCGGTTGGCTTAGCACCCGTGGGCCAGCCCTTTGCCGGGGCGACATTAACAGTCGGTATTAACGTGGGGTTCGGCGGCGGTAGCATAGGTCGAGGTCCGAAGCCTGCTTTTTCCGGTAGTGTCGCCACTTCGCCACAAGCGACAACAGTCAGCATGAACAAACATGCCAAGAGATAGAATATGGTGGGACGAGGCATAAGGCGTTGAGTTTCACACTTCATGAAGGATTAACGCCTCAATTCCGGTCCCCATCACTCACCTACCTGAGCCTCAGGACCACCAAGCGCGAATTTTAATCGGGAACTCGCACCGTTGCTTACCGTATTGCGTTTCGTGAATTAGCAACCTGAACATTCAGGTTCAAAACCCGACGTTAACCTTCCATATATTAGTGCCGCCAGCGCCACCGTCATTTCGGAAAAGGTTCTTTTTTCTCGCCGCCACCGACCTTTTTCCCATCTCGATGTACTGCGGGGTCTTCTTCTTTTGCCCGACTACGGCCGCTAGCTTCGGCACGCGCTAATTCATCGGCTTCCTCTTTCGACTTAGGTTTAGACTTTCCGGACGCATCCGCGACGCGACCCGATTCCACAAACTTTCTTTGCGCATCATTAAAATTCTTTGCAGCTTCGTGGTTGCCTTCACCTTGCATATCAGTTTGCTTTTTCATTCTTAACTCCTTTGAAAAAAGTCGTCAACAATTACTGGTGTGAAATGCATCGGTAACGATGCGAAAGTTTGATCGAAACAGTTGATGAAAGGTGGTCACAGAGCACTGTCCATGACCGACCCCTAGCCAAACCGATGACATTAAGGTTTTGGTTTGATGGAAAGGTTATTCTTAACTTCTACCACGCCGTCGATTCTGCGAGCGCAACTAAGGGCCTTGTTGATTTGGTCTTGAGAGTCGACAAAACCGTTTAACGACACCACACCTCGATACGTATCAACGTTGATCGCCAAGGCTTCTCCCAGTCCTTCTTCCTTGGCAATTTCAGTTTTAACTTTAGCCGTTATCGATGCGTCTTCTACTGTTTTACCAACTGTTCGCGTCGTGGCCGATGGCGCGCAAGCTACTGTTACAACGCCTAACATTAAGCTGACAACGATCATGCCAACTACGTAACTTAACTTATTTACCATCATTGCAATTCTCCTTAAAAATTAATAAAACACGTATCACGCGGTTTGCATTAGGGATTACTGGACCGTAACGGTGTTCGCAATCCAGCTTCGACTTAATATTGTCTTGGTAATGGCTACGCAAAAACCTTGCCAAGGGCAAGACTTGCAAAAAAGTTGCGCTAGATTTTGGATATGGCGACTGCGAGACAACGTCAATGGTATTGGGTGCGCCGAGGCGCTCGATATTCAGAATAGTGCAGTCTGCTTCTGCTCACAAATGTCGATCGCAACATCCATTTACAATAATTCATTGTCAAAATTACATTTCGGTTGTAAGTGTTACTGATCTGAGGTGCGCGCGTAATGATCTAATTAGCGAATCACGCAGTAAAATTTGCTGTTGCATTTTTTTGGCGAGCCAATTACCGTGAGGGCCAATGTTGGTGTCGCCGTCTATCCCAGAGACGGGAAAAACTATCGGGAATTGATCACGCACGCAGATATCGCCATGACTGTTCCAAGGGAAACAAAATCCCCCAAAAACGCTCGGCGCGATAGGCCTGATTTCACGCGAGATGATTTCCTCTGTCCAAGCCACCCTCAACCCATTTCTACATTGGCAAAGGCGTCATAGAAATTACCTTGATGTCTGCTGACGTAGCGTCCTCGACGTCGTCAGCCTTTGCTGCATGCCTTGCTGAATTTCTTCTCCAACACCACCACCCTCTGGGTGAGACTCAATATTATTACCAGCATGATTTACGTTCAACGCTTACTACGTTTTTCAGACAGGTAAATCATCAACTTGTTTGATGAAAATTACAAAATTGCGAAGCTTAGCCAAAGATTTTTTAATTCATAAAGAAGTAAATCACTACCAGTACAATTACCGGGACTCCGAGAAGCCATCCGATTAAATATTTACCCATACTATTTCTCCGATAAAAAACTACCTCATAGAAATGCAACTCTCCGACACGGCTTAAATGCGGGAACGTGCGAACTTCTCATCAGGGTATGACGAGGCGCTTCGGCCGTGGCCATAAGTTCGCCCAACCGACCACGCAACGCAATGGCTGCGCGTATCGCATAAGGTCTCCATCTAGGGTACGAACGCGAACTAGCGGCCTTTTCTCATCTGATCTTTTGTGTCACCATAGGCAGCCTGAACCTTACCTGCGGTTTTTTCTGCGATACCTTTCACTTCCGTCCTAGTGTTGCCGGAGACCTTCCCAGCGACCTCTTTGATCTTACCCGTTACCGCTTTTGCTCTGCCTTTAACTTGATCCTTGTTCATGTCTATCTCCTTTAAGAAATATCTGATGTTCGATATATTTTGCCGCGTTAAAAACGATTAAAAAAATGAAAGTGTCACTGGGCCAAAAAGCAAACTGTGACTCGCTTTGGTTAATTACTTGCGGCGCAAGCAACACTTTCACTTTAGGTACGACCTATTTCTTGATGTGCGACATCGCCGTTGCTAACTCGTGCACGTCTAACTTGCCGTCCTTATTTTTGTCGGCCGCGTCGAACACTTCGGTCAAACCCTTCATCTTTCCGGCCTCTGCCTTATCAACAGTGCCATCGTTATCGGGATCAAGGGTTTTCATGTGTGCTGCCGCATCCGTGGCGGCTTTATCCGCTTGACTAGCTTGGGTGCCTTGATCAGATTTCGGCTTATCAGGCTGTGGCATGGACGTACTTGGATCGGCGGCCGGTTTTTTTGGATCGTCCGCTGCAACGGCCAATAGGCTGGCGCCAGACAACAGCAAAGCGGAAAGCGCTAGCGGAAGTGTTTTCATCTTCATGATTGAATGTCCTCGAGAGTGTCGAAAAATCGGCCCCGGTATGGGTCCTAATTTAAACGAAGCAAACAATATGCCAAAAGAAGTGGCGGACAGTCGTCACCTGCGCGGTCCGGCGCCTGAACTTGCATGAAGTGAGCGACCAGGATCCGTTGCGCCAAACTGCAGACAGTTGTTGGCCATGCGCAAGGGTACGTAATTTTTACATATGCTCTTGCACATCTTACGCAAATCATAGGCGGGATTTATCTCTTACGATCGAGAAAGGAGATAATCCTGACTCGCGATCATAGAATTGGATGATCTGGAAAGCCAATATTTTTGACGGCACGCGATCAATCACTACCGCATACTCGGGTCCTACTTATCCCACGTACGCCTCAGTGGGTAACGGTAGGCGACCCGCTGGAACGGCTCAACGCCGTTACGGAGTAGCCCTAGGTTAGCTACTGGCCTAGAGCCATCGACTGGGAGATATTCCGTCCCATCCTCGCCCGCATCGAGCGCACTGAGCGCAAAAGCGCCGCAAGACGCAAGCCCACCTGCCGGATACTCATGTTCAAGCGCCTGATCCTGCAACGCCTGAACAACCTGTCGGATGAGCGCCTGCAATACCAGGTCAGTGACCGCCTCTCATTCATGCGTTTTCTGGGACTTGAACTTGCAGGTAACCTACCCGATGCTCGCACCGTGTGGGCGTTTCGTGAAGCGCTCAAAGGACAGCAACGGGTCGATGCTCTGTTCGAACGCCTCAATCAAGTGTTGGCCGGGCTGGGGGTCGAACTCATAGCATCACGGCAACGGCTGCCACCAGAAAGCGGCCAGATTACGGGGTGGCCTAGAGCCATTGATGCCAGGCGTGACCGGCTATCCGTTCGTTTCAAGCATCCGCACACCCGGCGCCAGGCACCGAGGACGCGCCGCTCGGAATACGTGTGGACAACCAGAAACTACTCGATATGAACGCGTATTTGAATAGCCTGCCGGCGCCGCCGGGTGTGGTGGCCAATGCCAATGCTGCGAGCCGTGGCCGTGCGTTGTTCCGCACCAATTGCACGACATGCCATAACGTCGATCAAAGCAAACCCGTGCCGGCATTTGTGGTGGCGATGAACACCATTTTCCCCGGGGATAATCCGGTGGTTCTGTTGGCGCAACGCGATGCGCCGCTGAATCCTATTCTGAATACGCCGGCTGACATATTTGATGACAAGATGGCGGTGGTCAATGCCAGCATTCGCGGCGACAAGCGCGGCACAGCTCTGCCGCTGTTGCTAGACCTAGCCCGCAAGCCGAACTTCCTGCACGACAGTTCCGTAGCGAGTCTGGATGATTTGCTCAACCCTAACCGCGGCAGCACGGCTCCCCATCCATTCTACTTCAGCGATGCGGCCCAGCGGGCGGACATGGCGGAGTTTTTGCGCGGCTTATCAACTCCCTAACAACAACTCTCTGATAAAAAGCGCTAAAAATACTGCGCCGCCTAACGCGGCGCAGTTCACTTTTCGCCCCTACAACTGCGTCTTTAACAACACGGCCAGTCGCTCGAGTAGTTTATCTTGCCACGGTCGGCGCAGCCACTGCTCATAGGTAACCGGGCGCGCGCGTCCCCAGTCCTTCTCGAATATCGCAACTTGTTGTATCGCGAACCCGGCATCGAGCACGTTAAGATTGGCCTCATCGTTGAGCCGGAATGATCGATTGTCGAAGTTGGTGGAACCCACCGACACGAGCAACGAATCCACCACCATCACTTTGCAATGGTACATGGTCGGCGCAAACTCGGCGATTTCAATGCCTGCTTGCAATAGATCACCCCAGCCAGCGCGTGACGCCATACGCACGATTTCGGTATCGATGTGCTCACCCGGCATGATAATTCGGACCTTGACACCACGCTTCGCGGACGCGACCAGCGCCGCAGTAGTGAGGCGGTCGGGCACGAAATAGGAGCTGGACAAGTGAATAGAACTACGCGCCGAAGTGATCGCCATCATATACATCAACTGCATGCTCTCACTGCCGCCGCTCGGCGAGCTGCTGAACATCTGCGCGACCATATCACCGCGGGACTCGAGGTGCGGAAAATAAAGCTCATCATGCAGCACTTTGCCCTGGGCTTTGATCCAATTGTCCATGAACACAGCCTGCATCTGCGCAACTACTGGCCCCTCGACTCGAAAGTGCGTGTCGCGCCATTGCGAAGGATCACGCGCGTCCCCACGCCACTGATCGGCAATGCCGACCCCGCCAGTGAAGCCGATACTGCCGTCGACCACCAGCACTTTGCGATGAGTGCGATTATTTAACCGCGCCAGATGGCTCCAATGCGGCTCGTGATAACGCTCGATCGCGACGCCGGCGCGCTTCATCTCATCGAGGTACCGCTGCTCCATCTTCACACTGCCTATCCAATCGAGCAACACGTGCACCTTGACCCCGGCGCGCGCACGTTCGCTAAGGGCGTCGGCGAACTCCTTACCGATCGACTCTGACCAGTAAATATAGGTTTCGAACGTGATCGTGCGCTTGGCCCCACGAATCGCTGCAAGCATTGGTGGAAAGATCTGGTCGCCATTGAGCAGGACCGTCACGTTGTTGCCAGTCAGCAGTGGCGGACCTAAGAGTGAGCTCATGGAGCGAACGAATTGTGGATCGTCGATCGCATAGCGACGTTCGAGTTGCCGTTCGATCTTTTTCTCACTGGGGGTGAAATTCATCACCACCAGGATGGCGCACAAAGTGACTACGCTGCTAATCAAAGCGATCCATACTGGTTTGCTTTTCACTGATGCATTCTCGAAGTGGTTACAGGTGAGCGAGACTGATTCACGATATGTCCTTTCGCGGATATTCGGAGAATTAGCTCTTCGCCAACTTTTTGTTTGTTGGTGCTAGTAGTTAGTTTCATCAAAACAATTACATATTAAGCCAAACCGAGGTCAAACTTATTCCATCGGAACACGACGGGTGAGGCATTGATCTCGGCGATC
>JAYTGZ010000339.1:0-2166 GCA_043733025.1 Pseudomonadota bacterium
ATAAAAGGCTTGGTGCATGACGGAAAAAGTAGATTGCGTAGTGATCGGCGCGGGCGTCGTGGGACTCGCGGTAGCGCGCCGCCTCGCGCTCGCCGGCCGCGAGGTGATCGTGCTGGAAAAAGCCGAAGGCATCGGCACCGAAACCAGTTCGCGCAACTCCGAAGTGATCCATGCCGGACTTTATTACGCGACCGGCTCGCTCAAGGCCAAGCTCTGCGTCGCGGGAAATATCGCTATGTATCGCTATTGCGCCGAGCGCCACGTTCCGCACAAACGCTTGGGCAAGATCATCGTCGCGACCAGCGAGGCGGAAATTGCCAATTTGGAAAAATACGTTAAGCAGGCGGAACTCAACGGCGTTCACGATCTCGCCTGGCTCACGCCCGCCGAAGTGCGCGCCATGGAACCCAACGTCCATTGCATCGCCGCGTTGCATTCGCCGTCGACGGGCTTGGTCGATAGTCATGCGTTGATGCTCGCCTACCAAGGCGATTTGGAAAGTGCGGGAGGCACGGTGGTGTTTTACAGCCCCATCGAGTCGGGCGAAGCGACGAACGACGGCGTGATACTCAACGTCGGCGGGCAGGACCCGATGACGATTCAATGCGATCTCGTGGTGAATTGCGCGGGCTTGTACGCGCAGGACGTCGCGAAAAAAATCCTCGGCATTCCCGCCGTAACCATTCCGCCGATTTACTACGCCATCGGCCACTATTTCACGGTGAGCGGTAAACCAGCATTCACGCGGCTGATCTATCCTGTGGCCGTGGCCGGAAGCCTCGGGCTACACGTCGCGCTCGATCTCGCGGGCCAAGTTCGCTTCGGCCCGGACATCGAATACATCGACCGTATCGACTATGGTTTCCGCGCCAGCCTTTCTAATAAATTCTACGAATCAATACGCCGCTACTACCCCGATCTCAAGGACGATTCCTTGCAGCCTGGCTACACGGGCATCAGACCCAAGTTGCACGGTCCGGGCACGCCCGCCGCAGACTTCGTCATTCAAGGTCGACGCGAACACGGCGTCGCTGGCCTCATCAATCTCTATGGTATCGAATCTCCGGGCCTCACCTCATCTTTGGCCATCGCCGATTACGTTCATCAACAACTGGAAGATCAATAATGGATTTCGAACAGGCCATCAAAGCCCGCTACAGTTGCCGCAAATTTCAAGACCGCGTAGTGCCGCGTGAGACCATCGAAAAAATACTGAAAGTATCGCAACACACTGCGTCATGGAACAACGTTCAGCCGTGGCGTTTGGTGATCGCGAGCGGCGATGCAGCGCGCAAGTTCAGCGCGGCGTTGGTGGCCCATGTGGAAGCGGGCGGCAAACCCAATCCGGATTTCGCGTTTCCGACGGACTATCAAGGTGTCGAACGCGAGCGCCGTAAAACCTGTGGCTTGCAACTCTATCAAGCCGTGAATATCACCCGCGAAGACGAGGCCGGGAAACGCAACCAATTGCTGGAAAACTATCGACTATTCGGCGCACCGCACGTCGCGCTGATCACCGCCCCAGCGTATCTGGGTTTTTACGCCGCGCTCGACTGCGGACTGTACGTCAACAGTTTCATGCTCGCCGCAAAAAGTCTAGGAATCGACACCATCGCCCAAGCCGCACTCGCGCTTTACAGCGATTTTGTGCGTGAGTATTTTTCCATAGGCGAGGATCGCAAGTTCGTGTGCGGAATCTCGTTCGGTTATGAGGACAAGGATTATCCCATCAATCAGTATCGCACCGAGCGTGCCGCGCTTGGCGATGTGGTGACTTGGCGGTAATGTGAGAGAGCTACGCCAGAAGCCGCATGGACATTGGCTCGTAGCATGTGCCGTGCCAGGAGGCAAGCCAGGCGCAGCGTCCGACAACACCTAAGAAATCTCGTAACTTCGCAGCATTATAAGCACATTCATACGGCGCAATGCCCTTCGGTCATTGCGAAATGCGAGATTGCTTCGTCGCAAAGGGCGCTCCTCGCAATGACAGCGTCGATGAGTTGGATTCCAGGTCGATCGGGCCTAGGAGCCTGTCGGACTTAAAGAATCGCAGCGAAAAAGAGGCTGAGCGGTCCATATTTCGCCGCTTTCTTGGGCAATAGAACGACTATTGCCCGGCGAAATCGTCAAAATCTGTCCTCGCTCAGCCTCTTTTTCGCTGCGATT
>JAYTGZ010000340.1:0-4778 GCA_043733025.1 Pseudomonadota bacterium
GGCGGCCGAGCAGCAAGACCAGGCATATGCAGCCGCAAAAGCGGCCTTCAAAGCGGGCATCGAGAAATTGCCGCAGGCGCGGGCGGCGTTGTGGCCGCAGGTGAACTTGACCGCGCCACTGACGGGGAATTACGTCAACGATCACCTCTCGGATCAAAAGGCGAATTACGGATCAGCAAGCTATACGCTGTCGCTGACGCAGCCGCTGTACCGCTTGCAAAACGATATCGTAGTCGATCAGGCGACGTTGCAGTTAACCCAGTTCGAAGCACAACTCAACCAGGCGCAACAGGATCTGATTCTGCGCGCCGCGCAAGCCTATTTTGACGTGCTGCTCGCCGAGGACAATGTGGCCGTGTCGCGCAATCAGAAGATCGCGATTTCGGAGCAACTGCAGCAGGCCAAGCGCAATTTCGAAGTCGGCACGGCGACCATCACCGATACCCACGAAGCGCAAGCCCGGTACGATCTAGCCACCGCGCGTGAAATCGCGGATCAGAACGATCTGGAAGTAAAACGCCGGGCGTTGGAGATTTTGATCGGCAAGCCGCTCGACAATTTAGTGCCGCTTCGCGATAAGCTGATTTTGCCGCCGCCGACGCCGAACGACATGAACCAATGGGTCGACGTGGCACGCAAACAGAATTTACAAGTGGTTGTGTTCAAAGCCGCGGAAGACATCGCCGAGAAGGAAATCAGCCGCAACAAAGCGGCGTTCGCGCCCACGGTTGATTTGGTGGCGAGTTATGGCGATTCGGCGACGACGACGCGCAAGCTTGGCTTCGGGCGGGAGGTGTCCAATGCGAGTGTCGGCGTGCAGATCAACATTCCGATTTGGGAAGGCGGCCTACGCAACTCCCGCGTGCGTGAAGCGGTGGCCAACCGCGAGAAGGCCCGCTACGACACCGAGGGCACGCGCCGCCAGGTTGCCCAAAGCGCACGCCAGGCTTACCTCGGCGTGACCAGCGGCATCGCCCAGGTGAAGGCGCTGGAACAGGCGGTGGTTTCGACCCAGAGCCAACTGGATTCCACCAAGCTTGGTCAGGAAGTGGGCGTGCGCACCGGCGTGGATGTGCTGAATGCGCAGCAACAACTTTTCAGTGCTCGACGGGATCTTTACTCGGCGCAATACAACACCATCCTGAATCAACTCAAGCTCAAGTTTGCCGCCGGCTTGTTGGCGCGCAACGACTTGATCGAAGTGAACGGCGCCTTGCGCAAGCCCGGCGAACCGGCCTCGGACAATGCTCGGTTACCGCAGGCCGTAACGCCGATTCCGCCGAAGGCGATCGGCAAACCGATGGACAAGGTTAAGCCCGCCGCTCCAAAAGTGAAGAAACCAGCCCGTAAGCCCGTTCCGAGGCGCCCCGGCGCCAGGCAGTAAAGGCTAATCCCGCCTGCGCCATGGCTTGCCGCTGCCCTGCATCGGCAAGCAGTCGATCGATTTCCTTCGCGAACTCCGCGCTGTCCGCCACGCGCCGCGCGGCTCCGCATGCAATCGCCTGCTCTGTCGCTGCGGCGAAATTTAACGTATGGGGGCCGATCAGCACCGGCGTCCCAACGGCGCACGCTTCGATTAAATTCTGACCTCCAAATGGCAACAAGCTGCCGCCGATAAACGCCACATCGCTCGCGGCGTAAAAGCCAAACATTTCCCCCATGGAATCACCGAGAACGACCCGTGTGGTTGGCGCGATGGTGGTGTCATTGCTGCGCCGTTGAAACGCGATGTGGTTTGATTTAAGTAACTCGGCGACCGCATTAAACCGCTGGGGATGGCGCGGGACGATGACGGCCAGAGCGTTAGGCGTTTGAATTTTTACCAGCGTCTCGAGCAACAATTTTTCTTCGCCGTCGCGGGTACTCGCCGCGAGCCAAACCGGTCGATCCGCACCGAATTGCTGCCGAAGTTTCTTGCCGAGGGCGACTTGCTCGGCGGGAACATCGTTATCGAATTTGAGATTACCCATGACAGACACCTGCCCGGAGAATAAGGACTGCAGCCGGTCTCCATCGGCATCGGTCTGGGCGGCAAGCAGGGCAAGCTTCTCCAAGGCATCGCTCGTGAGGGCCGGGAAGCGCCCATAACCGCGCGCCGAGCGTTCCGACAATCGCGCGTTGATGAGCGCAAGCGGAACGTTTTGTTCGTGGCAAATGGAAATGAGATTCGGCCAAAGTTCCGTCTCCAGCAAGATTCCTAAACGTGGCTGGAACTGACGCAGGAATTTGCGCACCGCAAACGGATAGTCATAGGGCAAATAGCAACGCAAAATGGAATCGCCCCACAGTTCGCTAGAGGTGGCGCGGCCGGTTGGCGTCATGTGGGTGAGCAGGATTTGATATTGCGGATTACGCTCTTGAAACAGTTTAATTAGCGGTGCCGCGGCGCGGGTTTCGCCGACGGACACGGCGTGGAGCCAAATGATTGGCTTGCTTGGCCGCGTGGTGTAGAAACCGAAACGCTCGCCCACGTGCTGCAAATATTCCGGCTGTTTGCGGGCGCGCCAGGCGAGGCGTAACGGCAGCAGAGGCAGCAGGCCGTACAGCAGAGACGTGTAGAGAGCGCGTTGAATCACAGGCCGCTGACTCGTCCATAGGCGGTGACAACCGCCTCGACATTGGGCGGCGCACCGATGCCACCGAGATTGACAGCGCGCGCGCGGCCGTACACGCCGGTGAGGCCGGGGTCGGAATTGCAGTAGAGCGCGACGGTGGGTTTGCCGAAGGCGCAGGCGAGGTGGGTGAGTCCCGTGTCGACACCGATGACCGCCGCGGCGTGGGACAGAAGTACGGCGATATCATCAAGCGAGCCGGGCGGTAACGCGCGGGCGTTCGCAATGGCGGCGGCTAGGCGACGCGCTCGTTCATGTTCCGGTTCATTGCCGCTGGGAAAGACGCTGGCGGATCCGCGCGCTGAAAACCATTTGCCGAGGGCGATCCAGCGTTCTTCCGGCCATTCTTTGTCGGGGCGGCTGGTGGCGTGCAGGTATACCACATAGGGTGCCTGAAGAGCCATATCCGGTGCGGCTTCCAGGGCAGATAGGCCGTAGCTCGGCTCTCCGCTTGCCTCGTAGCCAAGCGCCTTGGCGACGAGTTGGCGATTGCGTTCCACGGCGTGCAAGTTTTTTGCGACGTTGAATTTGCGTTGATAGGCGAAGCTCGCCAAGGGCTCGCGGGCGCTGGCCCAATCGTAACCGCAACGCAGGCCCCGGGCGCCGCGCGCGATCACCGCGCTTTTTAGCAGGCCCTGGGTATCGATGACGAAATCGTAAGTGTGCTCATGCAACTGCCGTTTGAAATCGCGCCACTGGTTCCAGGTGGCCCCGGCGGAAAGATGTTTGCGCCAGCGACGCATGGCGACCGGGAGCACGTGATTGACATTCGGGTGCAGTCTGGGAATGGCGGCAAAATTCTCTTCGACGACCCAGTCAATTTGCGCATCGGCGACGTGATTGCGAATGTCGGCAACCACCGGCAGGTTGTGAATAACATCTCCCAGCGACGAGGTTTTGATCAAGAGAATGCGCATCCCGGCATTTTAGCCTAGTAGGTTGACGCCAAACTCGATGCTATCCAGGAACCAGGATCTTGAGACCAGGTTCTGGCCGCAGCCACTTCCCCCTTGTCTAAAGGGGGAATAAGGGGGATTTGCCGGCGCTTGCTATTAATGACAACGCAAAAATAACCGCCGCGAGACAGGCTGGATTCGCTTCCTATCCTGGAACCTGAGCCTCGATGCCAGGTTCCTGGTCGTAATCCACCCCGCCCTAACACGGTGACCTGTCGCAATGACTGCATTATGGGTCTTGAATTAACCTGCTAGTGTCCCGCACGAAATATCAATACAATACGCAGCTTATCGAATGCTCGGAAAACGAGTAGAAATGGTTGCAACCCGCGTGCCGCTTTCCGTCGTGATCATCACGCGCGACGCTGCGGCCCAGATCGTGCCTTGTTTGAAATCCGCCGCGTTTGCCGATGAGATCGTCGTTGTCGACAGCGGCAGCGATGACGACACCGTCGCGCTCGCGCTTGCGAACGGCGCGCGCGTCGTCAGCCACGAGTGGGAAGGCTTCGGCAAGCAAAAGCAATTCGCCGTCACCCAAGCGCAGAACGATTGGGTGTTGTGTCTGGACTCCGACGAGCGCGTGACCGATGAGTTGCGTGCGTCGATTGAGGTGGCATTGCGTATGCCGGAATTCAAGGCCTACCAAATGCCGCGCCGCAATCGCTTCATGGGGCGTTATTTGCGCCATGGGGAAGGGTATCCGGACTGGTCGCTGCGATTGTTTCATCGCAGCCACGCCAGTTGGGGCGACGATACGGTGCACGAGAGGGTCGAGACGCTGGCGTCCATCGGAATCCTCAAGGGTGATTTGCTGCACGAATCAGAGCAGGGCATCGCCGATTATTTGCACAAGCAAAACGGCTACACGACCATTCAGGCCCGCGATTTGCATCGAGCGGGCGCGCGGGCCAATGCGGCGAAATTGGTGTTGAGTCCGCTGGTTCGGTTCATTAAGTTTTATGTGTTGCGGCGCGGGTTTTTGGATGGTGTGCCGGGACTGATACACATATTGATCGGTTGCTTTAATACGTTCAGCAAGTACGCGAAGTTGATCGAATATAACAAGGGCGCGTAGGTTGAAAATCCTGGTGACGGGCGCCGCGGGATTCATCGGCATGCATACCGCCAAGCGGCTGCTCGAACGCGGCGACGAGGTGATCGGCATCGATAACCTCAACGACTACTACGATGTGCGCCTAAAATACGCGCG
>JAYTGZ010000341.1:0-8812 GCA_043733025.1 Pseudomonadota bacterium
CTTAAGTGAGATACGGCCCCAACGCCTCGCGGATTCGCTCCGCACTGTTCTGCCGCAAGCTGCGATGAATCGCCGCGAAACGATCGTTGAGTTCGTTACGTCGATCATCGTCGCGATAACAATTCAACAATGCCTGCGCGAGTTTTTCCGGGGTTGCGTCCTCCTGCAACAGTTCGGGCACAATGAATTCGCCGGCGAGTATGTTGGGCAGACCGATGTAAGGTAGATAGCCACGCCCCTTGCGGCGCATGAGCCAAGCGGTCAGCGCGGAAACGCGATAGGTGATGACCATCGGGCACTTCATGAGCGCGGCCTCCAGCGTCGAGGTGCCGGACTTGATCAGCGCGACATCGGCCGCCGCGAGCGCCCATTGTGATGCGCCCTGCATGCACTGTACGCGCAAATGGCCGGCGCCGATTTTTTTCACGGCGGCTTCAAATTGCGCCTGAGTTGCCTTTGTTGTGAACGGAGCGACGAAACGTGCCCTTGATATCGTCTTCTTTATCTCCACCGCCGTAGCCGCAAACAATTCGGCATGATAGTCCAATTCGCTTGCACGACTTCCAGGCAACAGCGCGATCAGTGGCTCGCCGGCGTCGATATTCAACGAGCGGCGGGCCGCGGCGTGATCGATCTGCAACGGAATGTCATCGGCGAGCGTGTGGCCGACGTAGGAGACGGGAATGCCGGCGTCTTGGTAGAGCTTCGCCTCGAACGGAAAGATCGTAAGCATGTGCGACACGGCGCGCTTGATGCGATGAATCCGTTCACGGCGCCAGGCCCAGATCGACGGGCTGACGTAGTGGATAGTCGTAATACCGGCCGCCTTAAGTGGTTCTTCCACGCCGAGATTGAAATCAGGCGCGTCGATGCCTATGAATAAGTCGGGGGGATTGTGCAAGAATCCTGCTGTGATACTACGCTGAATGCGCCGTATCTCGCGATAGTGTTTCAGCACCTCGACATAGCCACGAACCGCCAGCTTCTCCATGGGGAAAAGCGATTTGGCGCCTAGTGCCTGCATGCGTGGTCCGGCAATGCCCAAAAATTCCAGCGTGGGGAAACGCACCTGCAACGCGGCGATTAGGTGCGCGCCGAGCAAGTCTCCCGATGCTTCGCCGGCAATGATGCCGATCCGCGCCACTACCGGACGATACCTCGGGTCGAGGCGTTAAGAAAATCACTGAGGAGTTTGAGTTCGGGACAGGAGTTCGCTTGCACGGCGATCTCCGCTTTTGCTTCATCGAAGCCGAGCCCGGTGCGATAGAGTGTTTTGTACGCCCGTTTGATCATGGCGATTGCATCGCTGGAAAATCCACGGCGGCGCAGGCCCTCGCTGTTAATGCCGAAGGGCTTGGCGGGGTTGCCGGCTACCGTTACGTAGGTGGGCACGTCTTGTGTAAGGATGGTTGCGATGCCCATGAAACTATGGGCGCCGATGTGAACGAACTGATGGACGCCGGTGAAGCCCCCCAAGATGGCATGGTCGCCGACATGCACATGTCCGGCGAGCTGCGCGCTATTGGCGAACACGATATTGTCGCCGATCTGGCAATCGTGGGCGACATGGACGTAGGCCATGAGCCAGTTGTGGTCGCCGATACGCGTCACACCGACGTCTTGGATGGTGCCGCGATTGAGGGTACAGAACTCGCGTATGGTGTTACCGTCGCCAATCTCCAGGGAGGTGGGTTCGCCGCTGTACTTCTTGTCCTGCGGCGCTTCGCCGAGAGACACATGATTGTAGATGTGATTGTTCTTACCGATCCGCGTCGGCCCGCAAATCATCGTGTGGGCGCCAATCCGCGTCCCGGTATCTACATAAACGCCTTGGCCGATAACCGCGTAGGGCCCCACATCGACACTCGCTGCTAATTGGGCACTGGGATCGACGATCGCGGTTGAGTGAATCATGAGTATTGGCTAGGGGTTTGTTGAAAAACTACTGCGCTGCCCGTCTGGGGGCTGGCCTAGGGCCACGTCGTTGCGCGGTGCTCGGAATCCTCGCTACGTTTTTCAACAAACCCCTAAAGGATTTTCTCGGTGCACATCAGCTCGGCCTGGGCGACGGTCGCATCATTGACCTTGGCCTCGCATTTGAACTTCCAAATGCCGCGCTTCACCAGGAGGAGATCGCTGAACAGAATCAACTGATCGCCTGGAGAAACCGGCCGTTTGAACCGGGCGTGATCGATGCCGACGAAGTAAACCACGGATTTCTTATCGGGTTGGCGATCCAGGCTCCTAAAGGCCAGGATAGCCGCCGACTGCGCTAGCGCCTCGATCACCAGCACACCCGGCATTACGGGGTGGTTGGGAAAATGACCGACGAAGAACTCCTCATTCATCGACACATTCTTCAATGCGATTATCTGCTTGTGTGGCTCGCATGCCAGTACGCGGTCGATCAGCAAGAACGGATAGCGATGCGGCAAATGACGCATCACTTCTTCAATATTCATTTCGCTCATTCCGTTCTCCCGTTCATATCCTTTACTTCTTGTTCCAATGTTGCTACTCGTTTTAGTAGTTTATCCAGTCGCCGCAGATGTGCCGTCGTTGTTAACCATTCACGGTTGCTCATGTGGGGCAAACCTCCGCTATAGGTTCCCGGCTGGGCAATCGATTTCGTCACCAGGGTGTGCGCTGTCACGGTCACGCCATCGCAAATCTCGACATGCCCTACGATTCCCACTCCGCCACCAATTCTACAATGCCGGCCTATGCTGCTGCTACCCGCCACCGCCGCGCAGCCAGCGATAGCAGTATGGGCGCCAATACGCACGTTGTGGCCGATTTGAATTTGATTATCCAATTTCACGCCGCGCTCGATCACCGTGTCTTCGATCGCCCCGCGATCGATGGTGGTATTGGCGCCCACCTCGACGTCGCTGCCGATGATGACGCGCCCCAATTGGGGTACTTTAAGCCAGTGGTCCGTGTCAAACGCGAAGCCGAAGCCATCGGCGCCGATGACGGCGCCCGAGTGGATGATTACGCGGTCGCCAATTTCGCAATCGTGATAGATCACGCTATTTGCGTAGACGATGGAGTCCACGCCAATGCGCGAATTTGCACCCACATGCACATGGGGATGGACAACCGCGCGCTCGCCGACTTTCGCTCCCGGCCCGATGTACACCAGAGGACCAATCTCCGCGGATGCGGCGATCTGTGCGCTGGCATCGACAATCGCCAACGGATGCCGTCCGGGAACGCGCCGAGCCACCGGCGCGAATAGCGCCGCGGCGCGGGCAAAATACGCGTAGGGATTAGCGGCAAGTATCCGCGGAAGATGGGTGAGACCGCGATCGGCTGGACTCACAATCACCGCGCCTGCTCGCGTTGAATTCAGTTGTAGACGGTAAATCGGGTTCGCTAAAAACGCGATCTCATCGGACGTGGCGCGCTCAAGCGTACCTATGCCAGTAACAATCGTTGCGCCATCGCCGAGCACTTCCCCACCGAGGCGGGAAGCGATTTCGCTTAGCGTTAAGGTCATTGGACGGCCTTTCCCCCACTGCTAGATCACTTCTCCGCCGCCGTCAGTGCTTTGAGTACCTTATCGGTGATATCGATCTTGCTGCTGGCGAATACCGCATCTTGCACGATTAGGTCGAACTTTTCGCTCTCGGCGATGTCCTTGATAACTTTATTGGCGCGCTCTTGCACCACCGCAAGTTCTTCGTTCTTTCTCAAATTGAGGTCTTCGCGAAACTCACGCTGGGAACGCTGAAACTCTCGATTTAAATTGCCGAGATCCCGTTCCTTATTGCGCTTGTCGGCCTCGCTCAGAGTTACGGATTCCTTATCCACCTGAGACTGCAAATCCCGCACTTGCTTTCCCATCTTTTGCAACTCCGTATCCCGCGCGGCGAATTCCTTTTCCAGTTTCTTCTGCGCCTTCTGGGCGGGCCCCGCCTCGCGGAAGATTCGTTCCGTATTGACGAATCCGACTTTCAGTTCCTGTGCCGCGAACGCCTGCGTGGCTACGCACGCCAGTGCAAAATACAAAAATTGTATGACCTGTTTCAAAGTAGTGCTCCTTTCTAATCTCTTATAGGGGTTTGTTGAAAAACTACTGCGGCGCCCGTCTGGGGGCTGGCCTACGGGGTAGCCCTAGGCTAGCCACTGGCCTAGGGCCAGTGCCACGTCGTTGCGCGGAATCCTCACTACGTTTTTCAATAACCCCTTAGAACACGGTGCCCAACAAGAATTGGAAACGTTCGATCTTGTCTTCGGGTTTACTTCTGATCGGAAAACCATAGCTCAGCTTAAGCGGCCCTACCGGGGAAAACCAACTTAAGGCAATACCCGTGGAATAACGCAGTTCACCAAGGGCGAATTTTTCCCCCCTACCATACACGTTGCCGGCATCGGCGAATACGCTCAGACGCACCGATTTCTCGTCCTTCACACCGGGTAGCGGAAAGAATAACTCCATACCACCCACCATGCGCCGATCACCCCCGAGCGACCGGTCGGCGTTGTCCTTCGGACCCAACGAACTCGTCGCAAAACCACGAACGCTAGACACCCCGCCAGCATAAAAATTCTTAAAAAACGGCAGCTCCCTGCTGTTACGATATCCACCACCGTAGCCGACTTCACCGTTCAGCATCAAGGTAAATGCACTCGACACCGGTATGAACCATTGGTGCTGATAGTTCAGTTTGTAATAATTAAGATCGCCGCCGGGCAAACCGAACTCGCCATAGATCCGTTGATAGTTTCCCTTAGTCGGGTAAAAGAAGCTATTGCGCGTGTCGCGCGCCCAGCCGATATCTCCCTTCACTGTGGAATTGTTTTCGCCGAACTCGGTGACGTAATCCAAATAGCGTTGCGGGCTGTCGGTCACCAAGGAGATACGGGTTTGTTCGTAAGCAAGACCGAAGTTCACTGTATCCGTTTCCGTGATGGGTATGCCGTAACGAACACCCGCGCCAGTGGTTTTGATTTTATAGTGATCGACGTTGCTCAACTGAGTCGTATCATTGATCCGGTGATAGAGATCGAATCCCCGGCTGACGCCGTCCACGGTGTAGTACGGGTTGGTATAAGACAGTACGTAGGCGCGATTCGTCTTGCCTGAATTCACATGCGCCGATACTTGGTTACCGGTGCCGAATACATTGCTCTGACTGACCGAGCCTTGCAAAACCAGCTTGTCGATGTCCGAGTATCCGGCGCCGACTTGTATGCTGCCCGTTGAGCGTTCGACGACGTTCAAGTTAACATCGACTTGGTCGTTAGTTCCTGAAACCGCCGGGGTCTCGATGGTCACCTCGGAAAAGAAACCGAGTTTATCGACACGCTCCCGGGAGCGATTGACCTTCTCTGCCGACAGCCAGCCGCCTTCCACTTGACGCATCTCACGCCGGACCACTTCGTCACGGGTTTTGACATTGCCAGTGATATTGATCCGCCGCACATAAACACGGCGACCCGGATCGATCTGGAAGGTGAAAGCGACGGTTTTTTTCTCCTTGTCCAATTCCGGCGCCGCATTGATGTTGGAAAACGAGTAACCGTCGTTCGCTAACGTATCACCTATGCGCTTGGTGGATGCGGTAAGTTCTTCGCGGGAGAAAAATTCGCCGGGCTGCACGGAAATCATTTTACGAATTTCACTCTCTGGCAAGATTAAGTTCCCCGCCACTTTCACGTCGGATACTTTGTATTTCGGGCCTTCAACGATATTGACCGTGATATAGATATTTTGCTTGTCCGGCGAAATCTGCACCTGAGTGGAATCGATGTTGAATTCGAGATACCCTTGATTGAAGTAAAAGGAGCGTAAATTCTCAATGTCCCCAGACAGTTTTTGCTTGGAATACTGGTCATTCTTCGAGAACCATGTCGTGAATCCCGGCGTAGTGAGCGTGAATAAATCCAGCAGCTTCTTTTCTTTGTAAGCTTGATTGCCGATGATGTTGATGCCGCGGATTCTAGCAACGTCGCCCTCGTCGATATTGAGCGCAATGGCGACACGATTGCGTTCCAAAGGAGTCACCGTCGAGTTCACTTCGGCGGCGTATTTACCGCGGCTCAGGTACTGCCGCTTCAACTCTTTCTCCGCCTTATCCAATAGGGATTTGTCATAAATGCGCGATTCGGCAAGTCCGATTTGCTTCAGAGATTCCTTTAATTCCTCCGCCTTGAACTCCTTCGAACCATTAATATTGATCTCGCCAATCGCTGGACGCTCTTGCACCGCTACAATTAATAGGTCACCGTCCCTCTCAAGCCGCACGTCGGAAAAAAAACCGGTCGCGTATAACGCTTTAATCGCGGCGGCGGCTCGATCACTATCCAACTCATCACCAACCCGCACGGGGAGGTAGCTGAAAACCGTGCCGGCTTCGATTCGCTGAATTCCTTCAACCCTAATGTCTTTGACTAAAAATGGTTCTATAGCCTGGGCGCCTATGGCACAAAAGAAGCATAGGGCGCAAACCAGCACGCGAAAATTCATAGCTTGCTTAACCCGTTATAAGGCGGTTGATATCGTTGTAAAAGGCAATGACCATCAGCCCTATCAACAGAACCAGGCCAATTTGTTGTCCGGCCTCCATGATTTTTTCCGACACCGGGCTACCTTTGATTATCTCGGCAATATAATACATTAAATGTCCGCCATCTAATAACGGGATCGGCAACAGATTGAGAACCCCGAGGCTAATGCTAATCACGGCAATGAAGCTGATGAATTGGATGATCCCCATCTGCGCGGTCTGACCGGCGTAGCTGGCAATGGTGACCGGCCCGCTCAGGTTTTTCACCGATAGTTCGCCGATCAACATGCGCGCCAGTGACTTGAGGCTGAGCCAACTCATATCCCAGGTTTTTGCCAACGCTTTCGACAGAGCAAGAAATGGCGCATAGCTCGCCTTACTGCGCAGCGCAGCCGCATCGACCTCGCCAACCTTAGCGCCGATAATCCCCTTCGCCTTCCCGCGATCTGGTGCGGCCTCCGGCGTGGCCATGAGTTGGATTACGGCGCCATCGCGCTTGACTTCGATTTCCAAAGGCTTGCCGACACTCGCTTGAATAGTCCCTATGAACTCCTGCACACCTCCCGACAGCCGCTTTCGATTGATGGACAACACTTCATCCCGCGCCTTTAATCCCGCCCGCAGCGCCGCACTGTCCGGCATCACCTCAACGATCTCGACGCTCGGACGGTTACGGGTCAAACCCAGCTTGGCGACAAAGTCGCTTTCCATATCCTGATCGGTTACTCCGGCCGTGTCGAGCAGACGCTCGCGCAGTTGTCCCGCCGCATCCTCCGTCGTGACTGGAATCGGATTCTTGCTTGCCAGCCGCGTGGTAATCTCCCAGCCGACTTCATGCCATGTCAAGACCGGGTCATCGTCGATGGCTACAATTTTCTCTCCGGACACAAAGCCAGCCCGTTCCGCTGCACTGCCCGTTACGATTTCTCCGAGAATCGGCTTGCTGCCGGGCACGCCGACAATGAATAAAAACCAAAACAATAGAATGGCCAGCAACAAATTGGCGAGCGGCCCCGCAACGACGATGGCCATGCGTTTCCATACGGATTGCCGGTTGAATGCACGGTGTAGCTCTTTCGGAGCAACCGGAGCCTCACGCTCGTCCAGCATTTTGACGTAACCACCCAGCGGGAATGCCCCCAACGCCCACTCGGTCTGATCGGCGCCAAATCGTCTGCTCAAGATCGGCTTACCGAAGCCGACGGAGAACCGCAGCACTTTTACACCGCAGCGTTTGGCAACCCAGTAGTGCCCGAACTCGTGAACCACCACCACGATGCCTAATAAAACGGCGAACGCCAACAGATACGATAACCAATTCATGTGACAGCTCCCGCTTGAACGTTGCCGCGCCGGTTGGCGCGGGACCGCACCCAATCCCGCGCGGCGGCTCGCGTATCGCGATCGGCGCCCAAAACGTCGTCAAGGTGCTGCACCGGCTTCGCACGGATTTCCCTGAGCGCGAAAGCGATGACATCGTAGATGGCGGAAAACGGTAGTTTTTCGTTGAGGAACGAGTCCACCGCAACCTCATTGGCCGCATTTAAAACCGCCGTCGCGGTGCCGCCGGACTCGATGGCTCGGTAGGCAAGTTCTACGCAGGGAAATCGCGCTCGATCCAAAGACTCGAAATGCAACGCGCCGATTTTAGCGAGATCAAGTTCGGCCACGCCGGCTTCGATGCGATCGGGATAACCCAGACCGTAAGCGATCGGCGTTCGCATATCGGGATTCGACATTTGCGCCAACACGGACCCATCGCGATAGCCAACCATGGAATGCACAATGCTCTCGGGGTGAATAAGAATCTCAACTTGTTCCGGTTTCGCGTCGAACAGCCAGCAGGCTTCTATTACTTCGAGGCCCTTGTTCATCATGGTGGCGGAATCGACGGATATTTTTTTACCCATCACCCAGTTTGGATGTTTCACCGCCTGAGCGGGCGTCACATGCTTGAGATCCGCCGGATCCATGGCGCGAAATGGACCACCGGAGGCTGTGAGCACAATGCGGGTCACGCCACCGCGCGCCAAACCGAGATGACGATTTGCGGGCATAGCCTGAAAAATCGCGTTGTGCTCGCTATCGATCGGCAACAACTCCGCGCCACATTCACGAACCGCATCCATCAGCAGATTTCCGGACATGACCAGCGCTTCTTTATTCGCCAGCAGCACTCGCTTGCCGTTACGGGCCGCGGCTAAGGTCGGCTTCAATCCCGCGGCGCCGACGATCGCAGCCATGACAATGTCGGCGCCTGGGCTGGATGCCACCTGCTCCAGCGCCGCTTCGCCGCA
>JAYTGZ010000342.1:0-3094 GCA_043733025.1 Pseudomonadota bacterium
GATCATGGCTGGGTCACGCTGCAGGGCGAGGTCGAATGGGACTACCAGCGACGCAGCGTCGAGAAGGCGATTCGCCCGCTGATGGGCGTGGTGGGCATAAGCAACGAGATCACGTTGCGCGCCAGGCCCGAAGCCATCGAACTGTCACGCAAGATCCAGGAAGCACTGACGCGCCAGGCGCTGCGCGAGGCCAAGCAGATTCAGGTCGATGTCGACGGCACGACGGTGAAACTGAGCGGCAAGGTACATTCGTGGCAGGAGCGTGAGGCGGTGCAAGGCGTGGCCTGGGCGGCGCCCGGGGTGCACGCGGTCATCAATGAATTGCACGTGGTTTGAGACGGCGGTTTCAGGTCCCAAACGCAATGGTCTTGAGTCAATGAATCGAGGTTGAAGGTTGATGGGCCAAGGCGAGCATTCTTGCGAACACTTCCAAGGGCTTAGGGCGTGTGGAAGGCATGCGTCGCCCGTGGCCGGTTGTTCAAACTGTCGGCGATAACTTCGTTGTGAATCTGCGTCCCAATTATAAATAGGCGGAGGCTTAGCAAATGTTATTCCGAGATAGAGCCGAAGCAGGCAGGGTATTAGCGGATCGCCTTGCCGCTTACGCCAATTATCCGGACGCGATGGTTCTTGCATTACCGCGTGGCGGTGTCGCGGTTGCTTTCGAAATTGCTGCAGCGCTCAACCTGCCCCTGGATATTTTTGTGGTGCGAAAACTGGGCCTGCCTGGTCACGAGGAGTTCGCGATGGGTGCCGTTGCGTCCGGCGGTGCACGCGTCCTTAATCAAGATTTGATACGTCAGTTATCGCTCAGTAATGAAATCATCGAGCATATCGTAGCGCGTGAACAGCGTGAACTTGAGCGTCGTGAGCGAACATACCGTGGTCAGCGCCCAGTGCTGGATGTCCGCGACCGTACCATTATTATCGTAGACGACGGGCTGGCTACCGGTTCAAGCATGCGTGCAGCCATTGCGGCCTTGCGCCAGAAACGGCCGACAAAGTTAATTGTCGCCGTGCCGGTGGGAGCGCGCCTGACCTGTTCCGAATTAGAGGCGCTTGCAGACGAGGTCATATGTCTCGAGACGCCTGAGAATTTCAGCGCGGTTGGATTATGCTACAAAGATTTTTCGCAGATCACGGACGAGGACGTAAAATACCTGCTTGAAAGAAATCAGAAGAACTGCGAAGCGAGGAATATTAGTCAGGAGGCTGGCGTATGATCACGATGCCCGATACCGTATTGATTGATCTGATAAAGACGGATGCGCGCCCTCTGGTCGGGGATCACAATGATTATGATGCACTCATGTCGATTATTGGTGATGCACGCTTGGTTCTACTGGGCGAAGCCTCGCACGGGACGCATGAGTTTTATCGCGAACGCGCCCGGATTACTGAACGGTTGATTAAAGAAAAAAATTTCACAGCTGTTGCTGTCGAAGCCGATTGGCCTGCCGCCTATCGCGTTAATCGCTATGTGCGCGGCATATCAAATGATGTCTCGACAGCCGAAGCACTGGCTGATTTCAAACGTTTCCCGACCTGGATGTGGCGCAATGCCGATGCACTGGATTTTATAGGTTGGCTGCGTGAGCATAACGATGCTCTGGATTCACCGGACAAACACGTCGGCTTTTATGGACTTGATCTCTATAGTCTTTACAGTTCTACCCGCGCGGTTCTCGATTATCTCGACATGTGATTCGTCTCAACGAGGCCGCACTAGCACAAATACGCGGAGAAAAACGGCTCGATATTATTCCGGGTGCAACACACCTCTTCGAAGAGTCGGGTACGCTGGAACAAGTCGCCAGCTTGGCGCGCCAATGGTTTGAGCAATATCTGATCTCTCCCACAGAGCATCCGAATTCGGCGAGTTTCGCGAAGAGAAATGTTTAAATCCCACACAGCAATTGATGCAGATCACGCAAGGCGCGTTGCGTCACGCCCGGCGCGCCGTTGGCGTCCTCGCCCGCCTTGCGCTGGCGCTAACCACGCACCGACGACTCCGCGCAGGGTCACGGGAACATCACGACCCTCTGGCCGAGTCCCGCCCCGTCTAGTAGTTCGTTACACAATATAGTTACGAAATAGTCGATGTTCGCCATGATTCATTCGCAACTTTTGATGGAGGCGATCGTGGCAAGGAAATCCGGTCGTGCGGCTCTGGTACTCACGCAGGCGCAGACGGCAACGCTCAAGGAGGCGATGGCCGAGTTCGCGGCCAAGTCGCTGGTGCTGCCCCTGACCGTGGTATCCGACGGCCTGAACTGCTTCACGGTCGCCCAGGGTATCGGCGCGGTCCATAAGCGCACCCTCACCGGCGGTGGCAAAGGCAGCGTGAAGCTGCCGCAGTTTCAGGCGATCAACATTGTGCTGGGCAACCTGAAGACCGCCCTGTGCGGTGCCTACCATGCGTTTGACTTCGCCAAGTACGCCCATCGCTACTTTGCCGAAGCCCAGTATCGCTTCAACCGCCGCTTCGATCTGCGCTCCATCCTGCAGCGCCTGGTGCGGGCAGCCGCCGCCACATTGCCTCGACCTGCCGCAGTCATTCGTGGGGCTGAGGGATGTCAATAATCAGGTGGGTGCAAAAGGGCCTGACACCGGGCGCCAGCGTGATCGTCTATCCGCCCTCGGTGGTAAAGGACGGCGCACGGGTGAAGGTTCGCAAGGTGTAGGAGCACGCCAAATGCGAGCGATGGTTCTGCATGCTCCGGGGCAGGCGCTGCGCCTGGAGGCGCGCCCCGACCCCGAGCCTGCAGCGGGCGAGGTGCGCCTGCGCGTCGAAGCCTGCGCCGTGTGCCGCACCGATCTGCATGTCGTCGACGGCGAGTTGCCGCTGCCGCGACTGCCGATCGTGCCGGGACACGAGATCGTCGGCATCGTCGAGCGCGTAGGCCCCGGTGTTCGCACATTGGGTACCGGTGAACGCGTTGGCGTTCCCTGGCTCGCGCACACCTGCGGGCAATGCACCTATTGCCGCCTCGGCCGCGAGAACCTGTGCGACGAGCCGCTGTTCACCGGTCACGGTCGCGACGGCGGCTTCGCGACCCATGTGGTGGCCGATGCCGCGTTCTGCTTGCCCTTG
>JAYTGZ010000343.1:0-1817 GCA_043733025.1 Pseudomonadota bacterium
AGTTCATCGCGGCGAAAATTTCTTAAGGGCGCAATCGTTACGAGCGGCGGTGCGGCGGCGCTGGGCGTGAGCCAAATCGGTGCGGCCCAGGACCCGGGCACGCCGAAGAAGAATCACTACTACGTCCGCGCCATGCCAGAAACGGTGCATTGGGGGTATTTCAGCAAAATAATGAAGCCGCTGGTGACAGTCGAGTCCGGTGACTTCGTTACCTTGGAGACCTTGACCCACCACGCCAACGATGATTTCGAGCGCATGATCAAGGGCGACCCGGGCGCGGAAAGCGTGTTCTATTGGGATAAGACCAAGAAGGGCGTCAACAAGCGCGGCGCCGGACCCATGGATCACAAGGTTGGCGCCGGTGGCGGATATGGAGTGCATATCTGCACCGGGCCGATCGCGGTGAAGGGTGCGCAGCCGGGCGATATTCTGGAAGTGCGCATCATCGACGTGCGGCCGCGGCCTAGCGCCAACACGGCGTACAAAGGCAAGAGTTTCGGCAGCAACGCGGCGGCGTGGTGGGGCTTTCACTTCAACGATATGATCGAGGAGCCGAAGAAGCGCGAAGTCATCACCATTTACGAAGTCGACGCCACCAGCGAGCGCAACTGGGCCAAGGCCGTGTACAACTATCGCTGGACACCCCAGACCGATCCCTTCGGCGTGGTGCATCCGACCATCGACTATCCTGGCATTCCCGTCGATCACAGCACCGTCAAAGAAAATCACGGTGTGCTGAAAAACGTGCGCGTGCCGATCCGTCCCCACTTTGGCGTCATCGGTCTCGCGCCGGCGGAAGCGGACGAAGTGAATTCGATTCCACCGTCGTATACCGGCGGCAACATCGACAACTGGCGCATCGGCAAAGGCGCGACCATGTATTATCCGGTGGCCGTTCCGGGCGGTTTGCTGTCGGCGGGCGATCCGCATGCCTCCCAGGGCGATTCGGAACTGTGCGGCACCGCCATCGAGTGTTCGCTCACCGGCACCTTCCAACTCATTCTGCACAAGAAAGCCGGGCTCAAAGGCACCGCGTTGGAGAATCTCAACTATCCGTTGCTCGAAACCCAAGACGAGTGGGTGCTGCACGGCTTCAGCTTCGCCAATTATCTGGCCGAACTTGGCGCGGAAGCGCAGAGCACGATCTTTGGCAAATCCTCCATCGATCTCGCCATGCGCGACGCCTTCCGCAAGATGCGGCATTTCCTCATGACCACCCAAGGTTTGACGGAAGACGAAGCGATTTCGTTGATGTCCGTTGGTGTCGATTTCGGCGTGACGCAAGTGGTGGATGGCAATTGGGGTGTGCATGCGCTGATCAAGAAGAGCCTGTTCGCGGCGCGGGAAACATAACGGGGTAGGCGACGTAAGGTGGATCCGCTGCGCTTGATTTACCCTACCTTTATTCTTGTATTGCCCGGAGCCGCAGCCAGCTTGCCTCGTGGCAATGCATACCCGGACGGGGTAGCCCTAGGCTAGCCACTGGCCTAGGGCCAGAGCCGCACCGGTATTGCCTCCTGGCGCGGTGCTTAGAAAATAATCTAACGCGCCGCCAGCGCGGTCAACCAAAAACGCGCAAAAATACCGGTGCTCAGAAACAGTGCGGAAATGGGAAAATTCAAGCGTAGCCACCCTGCGGCGATGCAGATGGCCTCGCCGAGCCAGGGTACCCATGCGATCAGCATAATCGGTTGACCATAATCGTGAATTCGGCTGAGCCAACGTTTCGCTTTGTCCGGCAGCGATTTGCCTTCCGGCACTAGGCGGCCGATCCAATAGGCAGTCATGCCTGCTAACACATTGCCGAGGCTGGCGAC
>JAYTGZ010000344.1:0-2674 GCA_043733025.1 Pseudomonadota bacterium
CGCGAGTTTCACTTGACCGTTGGCAACTCTCAGGCTCGGTGCGACGGCGACATCGCGATGCTCGTCCGTCACTACGCCCAACTGCGGCACCCAGCAATCCATGGCGTTCGCGAGCCAATCTTCGTAACTCAGAATAGCGCGGCCGCCCGTGCCCCAAGCCGTACTCCAGGAATTTTGGATGAGAAAACCTTGCTGGTTGTAACCGATGATCACGAAGGCGTGACCGTCCAATTCCGGCGATGCATCGAAACCGGGTATCAACCAAAACTCGCCACGCTTCAATTTTTGATCGACCGATTTCAGCCAGCCACCATGACAGATAGCGCTGGCATAAAGTATCCCCGTTTCGTTGAGCGCCACGTGCATGTCGGAAATCGACTTGGGATCGACGCGGTAATACGCACCGAGCGGACGCTTCGAAGCCTCCAACCACCAGTCGTTTTTGTCGTTGGTCGCGGCTGGCATGGCAAATGTCGTCCAGGATTGGTGCGCGCAGGCGCCGTGTTTGTACCAGCCCTTCATCGCCGCACGCAAGCTCGATCCGGTGTCCGGGTCGCTGCCGTCGTCTTTGAATTGATCGTAGCGCCGCGCCATGTCGTAAATCATGAAGGGCGAGACTGGGGCTTCTTTCGCGCGGCCCGCTTTGATCAGAAGATGATTTGCCACATTGGACAAAGCGAAGCCGGTACACGCGCTAGTCTCGCGCTGGTTCAGCACGGGCAAAATCAATTTTGGAATCAGGCGCTGCGGCGGTTGAAGCGCAATGGCAGGGCGATACTGCCGATCGCGCAGGTCGAGCTTATCGGGACAGACATTGCGCTTGAACGGAAATTTTACGGCGGTTTTTGCCTTTGGCATTGCGACACCCTCCAGATCAATGTGATGGACTATTTAACTACGAGTGGGGCAAAACGGCTACCCTTCTTCTCCTGTGCCCCATTTGAAAGCCCTACCCTCGTGCTGTATTTCAACGTTCTCACCAATGCAGTGCCATATTTTTTGATATTTTTATACACTCATTATTACTATCAATAAGTTATCTTTATCGGATAATTATTGCATAATTCCGGGGTTCGTTCTCGGGGAGTAAAAATGGAAAACCTAACAGCAGGCAGTGACGTTTTATTCATCTTGATCGGCGCCACCATGGTGCTGGCCATGCACGCGGGCTTCGCGTTTTTGGAGCTGGGCACGGTGCGCAAGAAAAATCAGGTCAACGCGTTGGTGAAAATCCTCACGGATTTTAGCGCGTCGACCATCGCCTATTTTTTCATCGGCTACGCAGTGGCGTACGGCGTGAATTTCTTTTCCAGCGCGGAAAGCCTGGCGGGGAAAAATGGTTACGATCTCGTTAAGTTTTTCTTTCTGCTAACTTTCGCTGCTGCCGTTCCCGCCATCGTCTCCGGCGGCATCGCCGAGCGCGCGAAATTTTATCCGCAGTTAGCGGCTTCGTTTCTGCTGGTGGGCTTCATATATCCGTTCTTTGAGGGGATCGCCTGGAACAACCATTATGGCGTTCAAGCTTGGCTGACCGCCACGTTCGGCGCGGCGTTCCACGATTTCGCCGGCTCCGTTGTAGTCCATGCGGTGGGCGGCTGGATCGCCCTTGTCGCGGTAATCCTACTCGGCGCGCGTAGCGGGCGTTATACCAAAGACGGCCGCATCTCCGCCCATCCGCCGTCGAGCATTCCCTTCCTCGCCGTCGGCGCGTGGACCTTGGCCGTGGGCTGGTTCGGCTTCAACGTCATGTCGGCACAAACCATCGACAAAGTCTCAGGCCTGGTCGCGGTGAATTCCCTCATGGCGATGGTGGGAGGCACCCTCGCGGCCTTAGCAGCGGGCAAGAACGACCCCGGCTTCGTGCACAACGGCCCCCTTGCCGGTCTCGTTGCCATATGTGCTGGTTCCGACGTGATGCATCCGCTCGGCGCCTTGGCCACGGGAGTTATCGCTGGCGTCATGTTCGTCTTCATGTTCACGCTGACACAAAATAAATGGAAGATCGACGATGTGCTGGGCGTGTGGCCGCTGCACGGCTTGTGCGGCGCGCTCGGCGGCATCGCCTGCGGTATTTTCGGCAGCAAGGCGCTCGGTGGCCTCGGCGGTGTCAGCTTCATGTCGCAACTCATTGGCACGTTGATGGGCATCGCCATCGCCGTGGTTGGCGGCTTGATCGTCTATGGTGGCGTCAAGGCCATGGTCGGATTACGCCTCAATCAAGAAGATGAATTCAACGGCGCCGATTTGTCGATTCACAAAATCAGCGCGACGCCGGAGAAGGAATCGGGTTGGTGAATGCCGCGTACTCGCCTGCAATTGTCATTCTAAGGAGCCGTTCGCTGCGCTCAAAGGTAAATCGCGCGACGAAGAATCTGCTGTTACGGCACGAACAAAAAAGCAGATCCTTCCCCCGGATCAAGTCCGGGGCTAAAGGTTTCACTCAGGATGACATAACTTGTGTAAGCAAGGCGTAATTTCGGCGACTGACCAACAATAACTTGGAGGTCGCCATGCCAGTTTTCCGCAACATCGCCATAGCAATATTCTTCGTCTCCGTGATTTCACCCAGCACTTTCGCGGCCGGCCAATGTAGCGCCAAGAGCGGCAGCGAAACCGCCGCGGTGCTTGAGCTTTACACCTCGGAAGGCTGCAACAGTTGCCCGCCGGCCGACAA
>JAYTGZ010000345.1:0-8194 GCA_043733025.1 Pseudomonadota bacterium
CGCTTTAGGGCCGTAGTCTGAGATAAGCGATGCGCGTCCCAACGATTACACGTTGTTGGGGTTCACTTCATTCAGCCAAACCTACCGCTCGCGCTTAATGCGCAAATTATCGCGGACTTGATCAAGTAATGTGTACGGCTGAGCGCTTGGGGTATTTTCCAAGATATATGGGGTGTTATGAATAAATTAATATCAATAAAAGCAATGGAATACGAATTATTTTACAGATTAGACACCTTAACAATGCATATCACGCCAATGTTTAGGGTGTCTACTTTACGTTCGGCCCCACAGGTCGGCGCTCGCTGCGACACGCCGTGGCGGCTAGTTTGAGAGGAGGGATAGCTATGCCAAGCAGTAGACGTGAATTCCTTGCAGACGCAGCGGGACTACTCAGTGCAGCAGCGGCCAGTGCTCTGCTACCTGATCGGCAGATCTGGGCAGCGAGTCAGAGCGGTTTAACGGATCTCACCGCTGTTGCCGCCCTGGCCGCCATGCGGAACGGTGACATCAAGGCGGAGGACTATACCCGCGCGCTTCTGGAGAGAGCCGAGGCGCTTCAAAGCCTGAATGCCTTCCGCACGCTGGATCGTGAGATAGTGCTGGAGGAGGCACGCGTCGCTGACAAGAAGCGCGCGAGTGGAGCCCCGCTGGGAGCTCTCCACGGACTTCCTATCCCAGTCAAAGACAGCGTCAATACCAAGGCATTGCCAACGTCGAACGGAACCCGGGCTTTGAAGGATTTCCAGCCGAAGGAGGATGCCGCGATTCTCAAGCCGCTCTTTGCCCAGGGCGCGATCCTGATGGGCAAGACGAACATCCACGAGCTGTCCTATGGGCATACCACGAACAATCTTGCCTTCGGACCGACTCGCAATCCTTACGACACCTCACGCGTTCCCGGGGGCAGCAGCGGCGGATCCGCTGCAGCGGTCGCGGCGCGCATGGCGCCGCTCGCGATTGCCGAGGACACGTTCGGTTCGATCCGCGTCCCGGCATCGCTCTGTGGCATCGCGGGCCTGCGACCGACCGTGGGGCGTTATCCGAGCGCTGGGGTGATGCCCATCACACCCAGATGGGACACGGTGGGTCCGCTCGCCCGCACGGTCGCTGACTTGATCCTGTTCGATTCGGTCGTGATGGGTGACACGTCCGTCGTCGCGCCACAGCCGCTTCGGGGTGTGCGAATCGGGGTCGCCGAATACTTCCTGAGCGAAGTGCATCCGGAAGTGGCGCGCGTGACCATGGAAGCACTCCGAAAGCTCCAGTCATCGGGCGCGGTACTCGTGTGGGCGGACGTGCCCGAAGAGATACGGGTGGGTACCGGACTTACGCGCACGGTTCATCTGTACGAGACCGCAGCGAACATGTCCGCATTTCTGGCGGAGCACGAGGCAGGCATCAGCTTCGAGGATCTGGTATCACAGGCGAGTTCGGACATTCAGCCGCTCTTTCGCGACCGCATCGTTCCCGGTGCCCCCAATGCGGTCACCCGGGAACAGTACGAGGCTGCCGTAGCCCAACTCGCGCCGCTGCGCGAAGGGATACGTCGTTACTTCGCCGATCACGACGTTACCGTGCTTGCGTTTCCCGTTGTACGGATGCCACCACCCTTGATCGGGGAGGATCGGGAAATCGAGATCCTCGGCCAGAAGGTGCCCATCCGTGCCGCGATGGGCCGCAATATCGGGCAGGGAAGCTGTGCCGGGATGCCGTGTCTGGTTCTGCCCGCTGGCATGACCTCGACCGGGCTGCCGATCGGCATCGAATTCGACGCGCTGCCGAGTCAGGATCGCGACCTGCTTGCGCTGGGGTTATCGCTGGAGAAAGCGTTTGGCACCATTCCAGCACCCAAGATCTGAACAAGTTTTGGCCACAGGAGGCGTCTGGCCGAACCGTCGGTTGCAGGGGACGCGCCGATCAGCGTCGTTGTGCTTTGCTGGCGTCGTGCCGGCGCGCCCCTGAACCGGGTCGTTAGCCCCTTGCGGCACGGCTTCGTGTATGCTTTGCATGTCCCAACGAGTGGCGGCCCGTGTCAGAGCTTGACGTTGCAAAAGAGAAAATTGCCTATCTCAAGGTATGGTTGGGGATCCTCGTTGTCACAGATATCAGCCTTGTTGGGTGGCTTGCCTCTAACATCGCCTCTGTTAAGACACTTGTGCTCTTGGCCGGTGTTGTAGCGGTCGTGGCTGCAACAGTTGGAATTGTCCTCCTGCACAAGCGAATTGACCGCCGCATTGAATCTCTGAGAGAACTTTAGTCATGGAAACCATCATTGCAGGCCTTATCGTTGCGGTTACTCTGGTTTTCGTTGCTCTTGCGCTCGACGCCTCTAAGCGGGGCTAACCCGGCGCTGAACCCGGACGCCCTGCAAGTGGCGCAAAAGGCCGCGCCGCTTGCAGGGCGCCGGTTAGCTCTACGTTAGGCGTAGCCATCGGAAGGGAAGTGATAAAGTGGATTCAATGAATAATAAACCGTATATGTGATCAAGGACTTCATCTAGACAGAAGCCACCGAATCAAACCCTTATACCGAAATGAGAAACCGACATGAAAACTTTTCCACGTGAACTTAGACACGGTTCAGGCGTAACAATGGCGCTCGATTCGACCCGCCTGTTGCTCGCATTCAAGGAGGCGGCGGCGCGCGAAGACGTCGAAGCACGCGTTGGCAACTTCGGACTCGCGCTCGAAGATGCTCAGGATTTTGAGCGAGAAAAGCTAACTCGCCCGTTCGACGTCATCAATCAGACGGATCGACGTTTCTGGGTGCGCGCTCGAACGGGCCAGCCCATCGACCAGGAGGGCTTTGAGGCCCTGCAAAATGGGCTTGCAGACTCACTAAACTGGATAGGACCCATCTATCATCTGAGTAACACCGAGGGGCGTGGCGGCCTGTTGTGTCCACTGCCCAACGTTCTGTTGATTAGACCCATCCGGCAGCTCACAGAAGAACAGCAAAAAAGCCTTGACAATAGACTTCAGAAATACGGATTAAAGGAAGTTCGCGAAAAGTCAGCCTACCTGGGCGATTATCGCTATTACGTTATCCCTGAAATAAAAGACCGCAACGCTTACCAACTGCAATATCTCCTGTTGCAGCAGGAAAAGGGTCTGATCAGCGAGGCGCACTTCGAAAGCATGCCGATGGTCATTCCCACCACGGTCGTGCCGAACGATACTCTTTTTCCTCAACAGTGGAGCATGACCCGCATCCAGGCGGGAGGGGCCGGCATAACCGGCTGGGATATTTCGACGGGGGCGGCAGGTGTCATCATCTGCATACTGGATCAAGGCTGCGACTTGACGCATCCGGATCTCAACTTTGCGCCGGGGGCGGCAGGTCAGGGCATCAATCTGGGGACGATGATGCCGACCGGAGGGCCGACGGGGCCTCACGGCACGGCTTGTGCCGGTCTCGCGGTCGCCGCGTTCAACAATGCGGCTGGTGTCTCCGGCGTGGCGGGGACTTGCAGACTCATGCCCGTGGCGTTCCAGAACTGGACCGACGCGGAGTGCGCGGCGGGCATCAACTGGGCGGCGAATAACGGTGCGAGTGTCATCAGCATGAGCTTCGGGCAGTACGCGCCAGGTGATGGCTTCGGTCCCACCGGCTGGAATTTCGCCGTCATCGATCCCGCGATCACGAACGCGGTGAACGTACGCGGATGCGTGCTGGTCGCCGCCACCGGCAACGAGAATACTGGCGTGATCAACAGGTATCCAGCCCGTCATGCCCTGGTGATCGCCGTCGGTGGATCCGACCAGGCGGATAATCGGAAGACCCCAGCGAGCGGTGATGGGGAGTGCTGGGGGGCGAGTTTCGGACCTGGAATCTCCGTCGTTGCGCCGTGCGTGCTGAATCCCACGACCGATATCCAGGGCGCAGGTGGATACAACACGAACAACGGTGGTCCACGCCTGGTGGCCTGTGTGACTTACCCGAACTGCGGGGATGCCGCCGGCGACTACTTTTTCCAGTTCAATGGAACCTCTTCGGCAACGCCCCACGTCGCGGGTCTAGCCGCTGCGATCCGCAGCCAGTACACGGCTCTGTCCAACCTCCAGGTGCGCGACATCGTCGAGCGGACGGCTCAGAAGGTAGGTGGTGCCTATGCCGATGTCGCTGCTTTCCCAAATGGAACCCGCAATGCCCAGATGGGCTATGGACGGATCAACATGTTCCGCGCTCTGGACTTTGCGGATGCTTTGATCAAGGACTGGCCGGGCGACAGCGGCGTCGAAGCCTCTACTCCTCCGGGAGGTAACTTCTGGTCGTTCGCTGACATCGTCGTCCGCATAACCGATGACAACGTCTTTGACCCCGGTGATCCGAGCAAATCCAGCAACGTCGAGCGCGGCCAGACGAATTACCTGTACATCCGGGTCACGAACAACGGTCCCAGAGACGCGCGCAACGTCGTGCTCAGTGCGCGGATAACGCCGTATGTCGGCCTGGAGTTTGTCTATCCAACAGACTGGACGGCAGTAGATATAACCCACGTCAGCCCAACCCCTGTCATGGCGTCCTTTGCCTCTATGCCGGCCGGCAGCTCGGCTATAGCGAAGTTCACTATCTCCTCAGCGCAGGTTGACACCTTGTGGGGATGGATCAGCGGTATGAACTGGCATCCTTGCCTACTGGCGACGGTGAACGCTGACAACGATTACGCTTTCGCAACCGCCAACATCACAGGAGGCGGCCTAGTGGTGCGGCGCAATAACCTAGCTCAGCGTAACCTCTCCGTAATCGATGTTTTGGCATCCGCAGCGGTCACCTTCCCCTTCCTAGCAGGCAACGTTCTTAATGCCGACCTTTCCATGGAAGTTTTAGTAAATCGCAGCCGACTCCCCAAGAACATGCCCGTACTGCTCGCCCTGGATGATGATGGCCGGGCATTTCCTTTGGTGGACTTGAGACCGACCATTACGCCAGTTGATCGCGAAGAAGGTGGCATCGTTTTCCTCGAGCGAACCAAGATTGAGACTATGTTCGGTTGCTGCCGTGGCGTGCTAACACTGGAGAAGGGCTCCCGCTTTGACTGCCCACCCGCCGTCAGAATCGGGAAAGTGAGCGTTACGGGTGGAGAAGTAATCCTGCGCGACAACAGGCGGTTTGTGGAAGTTCGCGACGAAATCGCCGTCATTCGCATGGAAAAGCAGGCGAATCAGCTATATCCTCTTGCCCTGCGCTGCACAATCCCCTCCGAGGCCCAACACGGAGACTCCTATGCCATCAGCGTAGCGCAGCGAAACATACAAGAGGAAACCGTCGGCGGTGCAACAGTCATTTACTATGTAAAGTGATGGCCTTCGTTACCGGGTAACACTCGATCACAGCCAGGATCGCCTAACAACGCCTTCCAGCGGACGCGGCAAATATCGCCGCGCCGCTGAAGGCGAACGTTAGGGGCAAGGAACGAAACGATGTCTACCGGAACCAGTATTAAATCGCCCCGATTAGAAGAAGTCGCGACTCGTGTCCTTCTAGTGATCTTCGCAGCGTTGGCAGTCTGGACGTTGTATGTGTTCCTTGCGATTGAACGCGGAATGGAAATCTACGATCTTTCTAGCGAGACAGCGAGGCTGGCTAGCACGCTATTCTTCGACAAGATGACTGCGATAGCGCAGTTGACGATAGCGCTGATCGGCGGTGCCTTGGCTCTACTAACGCTCGGTGAAGCGCGCGTGAAAGTGGAGGGCTGGACTAGCATTACTTGTTTCGCTTTGGCAAATGTTTCGTTCGCATGTTCACTTTTTGTGTACGCCTATAGCTACGATTTTCTCGTCTCAAGGATCTTTCATCATGGAACCTTTGACATCGATGCGCCGTTCATTTCCAACGTAGGCGCGTGTCAGCAGCTTCTTTTCCTCAAGGGCTGTGTTGACCTCTTTGTAAGCATACTGCTTGGGAAACGCTCACCATGAACATCCATTTAAGTATCCTTTTCAGCCTCACCCTTCTGGGTGCCGTCGCTGCCGAAAGCGCCGTGGCGCAGGACGGTCGACCTGTGGTCGAGACGGCGAAGTTGGAGATCGCTGATGATGTGAGGCGAGCCGCCACAACGGCGAAGGTAGAGCCTAACGACCGCTTGGTAAGGGCTTTTGCCGATTCGGCCTACGGGCAAAGTGATGCTTTGGCCCTGGTGTACAGCACTGTCCTCAAGGACGATCGAGTAGTGAGACTCGCGCGATACCTTACCGCGAAGGCCGAGGCGAAGGCGAGCCTTCCGGTCACCAGCGTTACTGCGGATGATCTGGGCGACTTTCACTGGGGTTACTTAGCGCGCGACGTCAGATATTCCCCGGCGCGCCTTGAAAGTGTCAAGGGTGCAAAGTTCAAGTTAGCGACTCTAGAGTCATCGGGAATTCAGTACAACTTTGGCGCGAAGGGCCAGCCCATCCACCCTGGTAGTGCAGTTCTTCTGCCCGTAGCGATGGGCGAGTCAGCTGGTACTGTGACCCTCACGTTCGATGTAGGGAACAGGAAGGCACTATGGACAGGAAGCACGGACGCAAGGCAGTTCTCAGTCGCAGCTGCCTCAACCAGTCAAGGATGCGAAATTCATGTTAACTCTGTGCCTCCCGAAGCGACCGTTTATTTCAATGGCAGGGAGTGGCATCGGCTGACTAACACCAAGTCTGTACACGCTCCTGGTACCTGGGAGGTGGTTGTACGGCTTCAAGGCCGCAAGGAGTGGCGCGAGCAGCAAACTCTTGGTGCCGGCGGCTCGTGGAAGATCAATGCCCACCTCGTCAAGCAATGATGCGCTTCCTGTGTAAGGGTACGACGATGCCTGCCCCTAACAACACGCTCAACACGGACGCACTGCAAGCGGCGCTTCGCTTGCTTGCAGTGCGCCGGTTAGCGTGAGCGTTAGGCCTCACTAGGCGCCGCCCGCCATCAGTCCCACATCGCCCGCTACCGGCGCGGGAGTGACTTCGGCAGATCATCCGAATCGAACGTCAAAGGAGTGTAAGCGTGTTACGCACCCACGTTCACTTACGACGTTGATGCGTGTATAGGTTCGGCGCGCAGCGGCAACAGGGAATCAATTTCGCTGTTCAAGCAGGTCGGTAGTTTTTCCAGCGTGTCGCGCAACCACGCGGCAGGATCCAAGCCATTGAGTTTGGCCGTACCAAGCAACGATTGAATGGCAGCGGCGCGTTTGCCGGCACGCTCGGATCCTGTAAACAGCCAGTTCTTTTTTTTATCCTGTGCCGCGGATAAAAAAAAATTGGTTATTCGTCGGATCCGACGCCGGCGGTGAGCGCGCTGCGGCGATCTATAGTTTGATCGGCACGGCGAAATTGATCGGGTTGAACCCGGAGGCTTATCTCACCTACGTCCTCGAGCATATCGCCGAACATCCGATCAAGCGCGTCGCCGAATTACTTCCCTGGGATCTCGCTGAACACCTTCAAATTCAAACCGATCAACGCTTGGCCGCCTGAATAATCGCACCGCGTCAAGGACGGTGTCCAGATGACGCTTACTTTTCATCTGACGTTCCAGCCATTGCCGACTCTCATGGTGCTGACAGTGCGGGCAGTGGCGATGGCCGCAGGAATGTGGCACCAGTTTCTGATGCTCGCATCCCGTGCATTTGACCTGCATCATGGGGCTGGCTTGTGTGCGGCACTGTTTCATGGCCGCGAGTGCTCGAGTGCTCAGACGAGAGTCGGTCCCGGTAGTGCGCCAGGAAGTCCGCCTCGAAGGTTTCGATGACTGTAGCCAGGCGGATCATTTGACCTGCCCCCAGGCGATGCTGAAACCATCCATCAGGCCGTTGATCCGGTCGATGGCGTGATGCTTGGTCTGGTCGGTCAGATGGGTATCCCCCAAGGGGACTTTTTTCGGGGCGTAGCGGGCGGTGGTGAGAATGGAGTGATGGCCGAGGAACTTCTGCACCTCGATCAGATCGACGCCGGCCTCGATCAGGTGAGTGGCATAGCTATGCCTCAGCGAGTGAGGCGTGATCTTTTTTTTAGGCCGCAGGCTCTGACCACCTGGTGCAGGCTGGTCTGCACGCCACCACGATCCATGTGAGTCGTGGCGCTCGCTGCCCCCTTCAAACCGCCGTGGCGATTGGGAAACAACAGCACCGGGTTGCGATGCACGTGCCAGAAGCGTTGCAAGGCCTTGTGTGTCGCTTGCGGCAGAGGAACGAAACGATCCCTGTTGCCCTTGGCAT
>JAYTGZ010000346.1:0-2679 GCA_043733025.1 Pseudomonadota bacterium
GGTGCCGATCTATGGCCTGAACTACAAAGACAAGCGCGAACCGGCGCTGAACTGGTTGCAGCAGCTTGGCAATCCCTACACAGCATCGATCTTCGACGAGAATGGCCGCGTCGGAATCGACTTCGGCGTGTACGGCGTGCCGGAGACTTTTGTGATCGATAAGCAAGGGGTGATCCGCTATAAGAAGACCGGGCCGGTGACGCCGGAGACGATCCAGTCGACGATCTTGCCGCTGGTGAAGAAGTTGCAGGGATGAGATGGCTCGCGGTTCTGCTGTGTCTCATCCTGCCGATGCGGGGGTGGGCGGAGGAAACCAAGCTCAGCGCGGAATTGGAGCAGCGGGTGAAGGGCTTGGCCCACGAGCTTCGCTGCCTGGTGTGTCAAAACCAAACCATCGCGGATTCCAATGCGGATCTGGCCATCGACCTACGTACGCAGATTCGCGAACAAATAAAAGCAGGCAAAACCGATCGCCAAATCAAGGACTACATGGTGGCGCGCTATGGTGACTTTGTGCTGTATCGGCCGCCGGTTCAGTCCAATACCGTACTGCTTTGGGCGGCGCCCTTCCTGCTCCTCGCCGGCGGGGTCGCCTTCTTGTTTTGGCAGTTGGCGAAGCGCCGCAAGCTCGTCGTCACGCAGCAGCTCAGCTCAGATGAACTCCAGCAGGCCGACGCATTGCTGAAACATTCAGCAAGCAGCAACGCACCTAACACGAAATCATGATCCCCTTCATCGCGTCGGTCGCGGTCTTCGTTGCGATCGCGTTAGCTTTTTTATTGCCGCCATTGTTGCGCAAACACGCGCCGGCAACGACCGATATTACGACCTTACCGATTTATCGCGAGCAGTTGCAAGAGCTGCAAGCCGACTTCGCTAACAACACAATACTGGAAGCACAATTCCGCGAGGCCGAGCAAGAACTCAAGCGTCGGTTGCTGGAAGAAACCCGTGTCCGGGCAACGCCAATAAGCAACGGCACGCGCCAGCGTTGGATCGCGGCGGCGATTGCGTTGGCGCTGCCGTTGGGATCGTTCGCGCTATACAAACTCCTTGGCCAACCCGAGGCTTTCGCCGCATTGGCTAATCCATCGGGCGCGCCGATCAACGCGGAAAATATCACGCCGCAACAGTTCGCGACCATGACTCAGCGCTTGGCCGTCAAACTGCGGCAGCAGCCGAACGATTCCCACGGCTGGACCATGTTGGCCAAGGCATACATGGCGCTGGGTCGCGGCAACGACGCGATCATGGCCTATGACCGCGCCGTGTTGCTCGCGCCCGGCAACGCCCTCTTGCTCGCGGAATACGCCCACATGCTCGCCACCGGCAACAACAATTCCTTCGCCGGCCGGCCGCGGGAACTCATCGCCCAGGGACTCAAGCTCGAACCCAACAATCCGCGCATCTTGGCGCTGGCGGGATCGGCCGCATTCGAGGCGAAGGACTTCGGCGCTGCAATCGGCTACTGGGAAAAATTGCTCGCTCAAGTGCCGAAGGGTTCCGAAGTCACCGACGAAGTCGTCGCGAGCATCAACGCTGCCCGCGCTGCCATGGGACAAAAAACGGCGGCAGCCGCCAACGCCAGCGTCTCCGGCACCGTCAGTTTGAGCGATTCCCTCAAAGATAAAGCCGCCGCTGCCGATACCCTGTTCATCTATGCTCGCGCCGCTGGTGGCAACGCACCGAAAATGCCGTTGGCGGTGTGGCGCGGCGCGGTGAAAGACTTGCCGAAAACTTTCACGCTCGACGATTCCATGGCGATGACCCCAGCGATGGTGCTGAGTAGGTTCGAGCAAGTGACGGTGGAGGCGCGCGTGTCGAAATCCGGCAACGCGATTCCGCAAAGCGGCGATCTCGGCGGCGCCCGCGTGACTGTGAAGCCCGGCGCGAAAGATATCAAGATCCTCATCGATCGCGTCGTACCGTGACCCTGAAGCAAGATGAGACGCCGCGTATCGCTTGGGGTCTGACGGGCTCCGGCCACTACCTTAAAGAATGCCTGGAAATCGCGCTCGCGCTCAATGAGAAACATCCGGGCCTCGTCGATTTCTATTTATCGAAAGCCGCGGCGGAAGTGCTGCACATGTACACGCTCAGCGTCACGGAATTGCGCAAGCGCGCTCGCGTGTTCCGCGACCAGACCGCGAGCGCCGCGCCGGTGGGCTTGTTTTATCACGGCCACTATCACACGGTTGTCATCGGCCCGGCGACCAGCAACACCGTGGCAAAATGCGTGGTTGGCATTTCCGATACGCTGATCACCAACATCTACGCCCAGGCAGGTAAACAACGCATTCCGACAATCGTCTTCGCCTGCGACACCGAGCCGGTGGTGGAGACCGAATCGCCGAGCGAATGGGTAACGCTTTACCCGCGCCGCATTGACCTGGAAAACACGGAGCACCTCAAGACGTTCGAGCACACCACCGTGGTGAGCACGGTAGCCGGGCTGCAAGCGGCGCTGGACGCGCGTTTCCAAGCGATTGACAACTCGCCGGTTGAGCGATAGATTGAATCGCGGCGAATAAGGAGGTTTAAAATCCCTATTCGCCGATCGTTCTCCTTCCTCGGACTCCTAAGCGATGACGAACACAGTGCTTCTGCACGGCGGCCAGGTATGGGACGGCTCCGGGGGCGCGGCCTTTCCGGCCGACGTGCTGCTAGAGGGAAACCGCA
>JAYTGZ010000347.1:0-1658 GCA_043733025.1 Pseudomonadota bacterium
CGGGGAACACGGTCATTTTATTTTCGGATCCAGTGCGTCGCGCAACGCGTCGGTTAAGAGGCTGAACGCCGTGACCAACACCGCCATGCTCAAAAAAGCGGCGGCCGCAAACTGCCACCATTTGCCGATCACCAGTTCGTTCTGCGCCTCTTGCAACATCGTGCCCCACGAGGTCATTTCCACCGGCACGCCAAAACCAAGATAGCTAAGAATTACTTCCGCTTTGATAAAGCCCACGACCAGCAACGACAAATTGACCAAGATGATGTGACTCACGTTCGGCAGTATGTGGACGAACATGCGGCGCAAATGGGACGCTCCGATTGCCTCTGCCGCTTTGACGTATTCGCGGTTCGCGTGCTTCAGGTATTCAGCCCGGATGAGACGATAAACGCCGGTCCAGCCGGTCACCCCGAGGATCATGATCACCGTGAGCAATCCGCGTTTTTGGAATACCGCTGCGAAAGCCAGGATGAGTAACAAGTTGGGGATCGAGGTAAACACGTTGTATATCCACTCCAGCAAATCGTTCACCCAGCGGCCGTAGTAACCTGCGAGCGCGCCGAGCACGGTGCCGAGAAATACCGCGATGAAGGCCGCGGCAAAGCCGACCAACACCGACGACTGTGCGCCCTTGATGGTTTTGGCGATGATGTCCCGGCCCCACTTGTCGCCGCCGAATGGCAAGGTTTCGGCCTTGGCAGGAACCGTATTCTGCAATGCCTTCGCCCGCGCCTCGATTTCGGGCATCACATCGGCCAGGGGATCCACCGATCGCAGGTCGACCATGGTTGCGTCGATGGGCACGGCGAGTTCGGGGATCGCCGCCTCCGCGCTCAAGGCCTCCGCGTTTTCAACCTTGTCCAAAAAACTTGGGCTGGCATAGGACACGCCCACCTGATCGTCCCAATCGCGGGCGATCAAGCCAAGAGCGGAAAGCACGATCGTCAGCAAAAATAATCCGACCACGACCAGCGACACCATCGCCACGCGATCGCGTTTCAAGCGTTGCCAGGCGATTTGCCATATGCCTGAAGAAGCGCTCTGGTAATGGCTCTCAGGCCGGTCTAATACGGCGCTCATTTGAATTCCACGCGCGGATCGGCGACGCGATAAAGCACGTCCGCCAACAAATTGAACAGCATGGTCGCGAAGGCGAGATAAATCGTCACGGCTTTGACGATGGGAAAATCACTCTTGTCCACGGCATTGATCACTTCGCGGCCGAGGCCGGGAATGGAGAAAAACTTCTCCAGCAAAAATGCACCGAATATCAGCGAAGGCAGCGACATCGCAACGTTGGTGATGATGGGAATCATGGCGTTTCGCAGCACGTGTTTGAACAGCACCCGGCTTTCCGGCAAGCCCTTGGCGCGCGCGGTGCGCACATAGTCGTGATTGATCTCGTCCAAGAATATGGAGCGATAAAAACGTATGCCCGGCCCCAAGCCGACCAAGACCGCCAGCAAAACGGGCAACGGTGCGTAGGTCGTGAGATTCGTCAGGAAGCTATCACTCCAGCCTTGCACGGGGAATAATTCCCAGCGATAACCGAGGAAATACTGACCAGCGATGATGTAGGCAAGAAAGCTGATAGACATGGCGACAGTGCAGATAACCATCACGATCCGATCCGTCAGCGAGCCACGCCAATAGGC
>JAYTGZ010000348.1:0-2405 GCA_043733025.1 Pseudomonadota bacterium
TTGTTTGAACAGCGTATCGAATTGCGGTGGTGCAGTTTGTGATTTCATCATTCGTTTCCTAAAGGCGAGATCGGTTTGAGCAGGCGTTTTTACGTCGACGCCCAATTATAACGCCGCGTGACCTTTTTGTGAGTATCAGTATTTAAGTGTTTTGCTTTCCGTGCGGCTTGCAATTGCTGCACTGCAGCATAAGTCTTGTCAAGCATCGCCAAGAAACCTACCCAGCGAAGCCGTTCGCTTGCGGCGCTCGACCGCGACGCAACACTGAATCATTTTTCCATCTAGCGAACCTTTCGTTGAACCACGATTTCATCGCTACGCGCGGCATTTAAAGAAACTTCGCGGCAAAGCTGCAAGAACGCATCGATGCCCGGCGTGCGGTACTTCTGCTTATGCAGAAGAAAGTGAAACTTGCGGCCGAGATCGATCTCCTTCAGTTTCAGTTCGACCAGGCTGCCGCGGCGAAACGATTCCTTCAGCGCCAACCGCGACACGCAGCCTATGCCCAGCCCCGCTTGCACGGCGTGCATGATGGCCTCGGTATGCTCGAGTTCCAAGCGTATCTTCCAGCGCTCGTGCCACAGCCTCATGGCGCGATCCAGAGTTTGCCGGGTGCCCGAGCCGGGCTCGCGCACGATCCACCATTCTTCGAGCACGTGATTCATGTTCAACTGACGCCGTTTAGCGAGCGGGTGATCCGGCGCGCAGAAGACGGCCAGTTCGTCGGCGACCCAGTCGGTCATTTCCAATGCGGGATCATCGCACTCCCCCTCGATAAGGCCTAGATCCAACTCGAAATGCTTCACCCGTTCGGCGATGCGGGTGGTGTTGTTGACTTCCAACGTCACCTGGCTGCCGGGATGGCGGCCCATGAATTCGCCCACTAGTAGGGTCGCGAGGTAATTGCCGATGGTCAGCGTGGCGCCGACCCGCAGCGAGCCAAACACCGTGCCCCCGGCGAGTATCGCTTCGATCTCGCTCGCGCGATCGAGCAGTTCGCGCGCCTTGGGCAGCAGCAATCGCCCAGTCTCGTTCAATCGCAGCCGTTTGCCGTTGCGGTCGAACAATCGGCAATCGAACTGCCGTTCCAATTCCGCCAACGACGTACTCGCCGCCGACTGCGACATGGAAAGACGATCGGCCGCTTTAGATACGGCGCCATATTGGCCAACGGCAGCGAAAACTTCGAGTTGTCGTAAGGAATAGCGCATTGTTATATCTTAAAAATAGATAACGAATATCTAAATTACCTGATTTTCCGAATTAATGCATCTCCCTATACTACGATCTCTTCATAAAACGATTTGGCGGAATTGAGATCATGGCAATCGTAGGCACCGAGCGCGTCCTTGACGTTCATCACTGGAACGATACCCTGTTCAGCTTTAAAACGACCCGGGACCAGGGCCTGCGCTTCGAGAACGGCCATTTCGTGATGATCGGCCTGCAGGTCGAAGGTAAGCCACTGATGCGCGCCTACAGCATCGCCAGCGCGAACTACGACGAGCATCTCGAATTCCTCAGCATCAAAGTGGATGACGGCCCCCTCACCTCGCGCCTGAAAAACCTCAAGGCCGGCGATGAGATCTTGGTCAGCCGCAAGCCCGTCGGCACGCTGGTGCTACACGACCTCAAGCCCGGCAAAAACCTCTATCTGTTCGCCACCGGCACCGGTCTCGCGCCATTCATGAGCGTGATCCGCGATCCAGACACTTACCAGCGGTTCGATAAAGTGATCCTGATCCATGGTGTACGCGTGGTGGCCGAGCTGGCCTACGCCGAATACATCACCAAGGAATTGCCGGACAACGAATACTTCGGCGACGACGTGCGCGACAAGCTGATTTATTATCCCACGGTCACGCGCGAACCCTACCAAAATCGCGGTCGTCTCACGCACCTTATCGACAGCGGCAAGCTATTCGAAGACATCGGCATGCCGCTGCTCGACCCTGCACGTGATCGCGCCATGATCTGCGGCGGCCCGAGCATGTTGAAAGACACCGCCGCACTGCTCGACGCGCGCGGTTTCAAAATTTCACCCCACATCGGCGTCCCTGGCGATTACGTCATCGAACGGGCTTTTGTCGAGAAGTAGATCCTTTATGTAAGTCGTACCTCGTTGTAAAAGGGTACGGTTTGCCGCCCTACCCCGCGCGCGTTTCCCCTACTGCCGCGTCAGGGCGATCAGATCCATCCGCGGAGAATCACAACGTGTCCGATTTCACCGAAAACAATCTCACCGACGCCGTGTTGGCGCGCCTCGATGGCGCGTCGAATCCGCGTTTCAAACAAATCATGTCCGGCCTGATCCGCCACATGCACGACTTTGTGCGCGATGTGGAATTGACGGAGGCGGAATGGTTCGAGGCGATCAAGTTTTTGACGGCGACGGGTCAAAAATG
>JAYTGZ010000349.1:0-2843 GCA_043733025.1 Pseudomonadota bacterium
ACTCGATGATCAATCTGGAAAATAAAATATGAAAATTACAGTAATCGGCACCGGTTATGTCGGTCTAGTCAGTGGGACTTGCTTAGCCGACGTGGGGAACGACGTGCTGTGCCTGGACGTCGATCAACGCAAGATCGATTCCCTGCGAAAGGGGGTGATTTCGATCTTCGAGCCGGGCCTGGAAGGTATGGTCAAACGCAATGTCGCCTCTGGCCGCCTTAAGTTTACGACTGACGTCGCCGCCGCGACGGCATTCGGGCAAATCCAATTTATCGCCGTGGGTACCCCGCCGGACGAAGAGGGTTCCGCCGAACTCAAATACGTGGTCGAAGCAGCACGTTCCATTGGCCGGCATATGACGGATGTAAAGATCGTGGTCGACAAATCCACCGTGCCCGTCGGGACCGCTGATATGGTGCGCAAGACCATCGCCGAGGAGTTGGAGAAGCGCGGACAGCAGATCGCGTTCAGTGTGGTTTCGAATCCCGAATTCTTAAAGGAAGGCGCTGCAATTGAGGATTTCATGAAGCCCGATCGCATTGTGATCGGCGCGGAGGATGAACGTGCGATCCAAGCCATGCGCACGCTTTACGCGCCGTTCCAGCGCAACCACGAGCGCATCATGGTCATGGACGTGCGTTCCGCCGAGCTGACCAAATACGCCGCGAACGCGATGCTCGCCACGCGCATCTCCTTCATGAACGAGTTGGCGTTGCTCGCGGAGAAACTGGGCGCCGATATCGAACACGTGCGCCAGGGCATAGGCTCGGATCCGCGCATCGGCTACCACTTCCTCTATCCCGGTTGCGGTTACGGTGGTTCCTGCTTTCCGAAAGACGTGCAGGCCCTCGCGCGCACCGGCCGCGCCAATGGCCAGGAACTGCATATCCTCGGCGCCGTTGAAAAGGTGAACGAGCAGCAGAAACAAGTACTGCTCGGTAAGATCGGCAAGCGCTTCGGTTCGCTGTCCGGCCGTCGCTTTGCATTGTGGGGCCTGGCCTTCAAGCCCAATACTAACGATATGCGCGAGGCGCCGAGCCGTGTGCTGATTGAAGGTCTGTGGCAGCAAGGCGCGACGGTATCCGCCTTCGATCCCGTCGCCGTGGAAGAAACGAAGCGCATCTACGGAAACGATGTGAGAATTGAGTACGCGGAATCGCCGACGGCGGCGCTGCAGGGCGCCGACGCGCTTGCGATCGTTACCGAGTGGAAGGTGTTCCGCAGTCCCGATTTCTCCGCCATCAAAGCGCAGCTTAAACACCCGGTGATTTTTGACGGGCGTAATCTCTATGATCCCGCCGTGCTCAAGCACGAAGGGATCGAGTACTATCCGATTGGCCGCAAGGTTTAATCGTGCTACCTGAATTTAACACCGCGCGGGTATTAGTGGTCGGCGATGTGATGTTGGACCGCTATTGGTTCGGCGATGTGACGCGTATCTCGCCTGAGGCGCCGGTGCCGATCGTGCATATTCAGCGCTCGGAGGAACGGCCGGGCGGCGCGGCGAACGTCGCCCGTGGTGTGGCGGCATTGGGAGCCCAGGCGAGACTTTTAGCGGTCATCGGCGCCGATGAACCGGGCGCGCGACTCGGTGAACTGCTGCGCGAGGCGAAAGTAGATGCAGTGTTGCATCAAGATCAAGCGTTACAGACTACCGTTAAGCTGCGCGTGATCGCCCGCCAACAGCAATTGCTGCGCCTCGATTTCGAGACTTTTCCCAGCCACGATGTGTTGCTGTCCAAGCTCGAAGATTTCGCCTCCCTGCTGAAGACGACCGACGTGGTGATACTCTCGGACTATGGCAAAGGCAGCCTCACCCACATCGAACGCATGATCGCCTTGTGTAACGCCGCGAACAAACCGGTTCTAGTTGATCCCAAGGGTGACGATTTTATTCGTTATCGCAACGCGGCCTTGCTAACGCCGAACCAAGCGGAATTTCGCGCCGTGGTGGGAAGCTGGAAATCGGAAGCGGAAATGACGGAAAAAGCCCAAGCGTTGCGCGCATCTCTCGACCTGGCTGCGCTGTTGGTCACCCGATCCGAGGAGGGCATGACGCTCTATCGCGACAATGACGTTTTCCACGTTCCGGCCCAAGCCCGCGAGGTATACGACGTGAGCGGCGCCGGCGACACAGTGATCGCCACGCTAGCGGTGATGTTGGCGAGCGGCGCGACCATGGTCGAGGCGGTCAAGCTCGCTAATCGCGCCGCGGGACTCGTCGTAGGCAAGCTCGGTACCGCCGTGGTCGAGCGCGCTGAGTTTCTGGAGAAGGTGTGATGTATATCGTAGTGACCGGCGCGGCCGGATTCATCGGCGCCAATCTCGTCAAGGCGCTGAACGCGCGCGGCACGACCAACATCATCGCCGTCGATAATCTCAGCCGCGCGGATAAGTTCAAGAACTTGGTGGACTGCCAAATCGCGGACTATCTGGACAAAGACGAGTTCGTAGGGCTCGTCGCCAACGAGGGATTCCATGGCGATATCGCCACGATCTTCCATCAAGGCGCCTGCTCCGACACCATGGAGACCGATGGCCGCTACATGATGCAGAACAACTATCGCTACTCGATCGAATTGCTGAATTATTGCCAAGCGCAGTCGGTGCCGTTGATCTATGCGTCTTCCGCGGCGGTGTATGGCGCCGGCCAAGTATTCAAGGAAAGCCCGGAGTTCGAAGCGCCGCTCAACGTCTATGGCTACTCCAAGCTGCTATTCGATCAACATGTGCGAAATCGTGCGCGGGAGTTTCGTTCCCAAGTAGTCGGCCTGCGTTACTTCAATGTCTACGGGCCCCGCGAAACCCATAAAGGCCGCATGGCCTCCGTCGCGTTTCATTTT
>JAYTGZ010000350.1:0-2170 GCA_043733025.1 Pseudomonadota bacterium
TGTGCATCTAACCAAGAACGGCGGCGCGCAGTTCGCGCCGGAATATCGCACGATGAATCCGCAATCCCTCGTTCCCGTGCTGCAAGACGGCGAACTCACCCTCATCCAGTCACTGGCCATCATCGAATATCTCGACGAGGTATATCCTGAACCGCCGCTCCTGCCCCAGTCTGCGATCGAACGCGCCCGTGTACGCTCGTTGGCGTTGATGGTCGCGTGCGAGATTCACCCGCTGAACAACCTGCGCGTGTTGCGCTATTTGGTGCGCGATCTCAAGGTAACGGAAGAGCAGAAAGACGAGTGGTATCGCCATTGGGTCCTTACCGGTCTGGAGCCCTTGGAAACGCGACTTGCGAACGATTCCGCCAGCGGAAATTTTTGCCATGGCGACGCGCCAGGCCTCGCGGACATTTGTCTCGTGCCGCAGCTCGCCAATGCGCGCCGTTTCAATATTGCCCTTGACGCATTTCCTACGCTAGTTCGCGTCGAACAAAATTGCATGGCGCTGAAACCGTTTCAAGATGCCGCGCCGAGCGCCCAAGCGGACGCGGAATAGCTTGCTCAAAATTTCACACCTGCCGCTGTATAACTTGCTTCCATTAACTTTAGCGTTTCCAAATTATCCAAGCGATCCGTCGGGAACGGTTCGCCTGTTCTGAGGCCGTGCACGAAGCTGCGGATACATTCGGTCCAGCAGATTTGATAGTTCTTCACCAGGTCGTATTTCATAGGCGTTTCGTTGCTGCCCACCAAATAAAGACGGTCAGCGTCGCAAATCAGTGTGCCTTTGGAGCCAACAATTTCCAAGCGGTCCGTCGGCAAGCCGGGATAACCCGGCGCGGAGACGTTGCCATCCAACACAACGGTGATGCCGTTTTCGCCGCGCAATACGATGTGGGCAAGGTCTTCTCCCGCGAGGGTGGGATTGGTTTTGGCCACGCCCGCTTGCAGCACGGTGAGCGGACCTAGGAGGGCACGCAAGGCGTCGAGTTGGTGGATGAAAATTTCGAAAATAGCGAGGCGGGCGAAATGTTGCATATAGGGTTGGCGCTTGAGTAGCGGCGGTGGCTCGTCGGTCAGCGAGATGAGGCTGGAGCTGCGCGTGGTCATACGCGCGTGGCGAATTTCGCCGATGCGGCCATCGGTTAGCCAGCGCTTCACGTCTTGATAGTGGGGGCGAAAGCGATAGTGCTCATGCACCATGAAGCGAACCCGCTCCCCGACATACTTGATCAGCTTTTGCGCTTCTTTTACCGTCGGGGTGACGGGCTTTTGACAGGAGACATGGACGCCGCGATCGGCGGCGATCATGGTAAGTGGCGCGTGGCTGGCCACTGGGGTGGCGATGTCGACGGCGTCCGGCTTGACTTGCGACATCATGGTGTCGAAATCCGCATACACCGCCGGGATACCGAAGGCTTGCGCCTGCGCTTGGGCTTTCTCGACGAGCGGATCGCAAATGGCGACGACCTGGCAATTGCTCATCTGCTGCCAGCCCGCGAGATGAAATCCGCTGATGGCGCCGGCGCCGGCAAAGGCAATGCGTAAGGTTTTGTCGCCGAGCGGTTCCATGGACTGTGCTTTAGTCTTTGATTGAAATCGTGACCGAACCTAACGCGCCAAAATCCGCGGTGAATCGATCCCCAGCGCTCAGTACAAATGGCACGACGCAGGTGCCGGTGGTGATGGTTTCCCCGGCGCGGAGCATTAAACCGTAGGTGTTCAATTCATTCGCGAGCCAAGCGAGCGCGATGCGTGGGTCGCCGAGGACGTTGGCGCCGATGCCTTCGCAATTCGGTTCGCCGTTGCGTGTCACCGTCACGTGATGTTTGGAAAGATCGAGGCTGCGCCAATCGATTTTCACTTCGTCGCCGAGGATGAATTCGTGGGCGCAGGCGTTGTCGGCGACCAATGAGGGCACGCCGGCTTTTTTGTATTCGATGTAACGGGAGTCGGGAAGCTCGATGGCGGGATAGAGCGCGCCGACGCTCGCCATGACTTCATCGACGCTGTAAGGATTACCGTGCGGCGGCAAATCCTTCGCTATACGAAACGCGAATTCCGCCTCGCCCACCTTCATTCCATTGCCCATGAGCGAGATCGGCAGGCTCATGGGCAATACCCGATTGATGAAGAGCCTGCCAGCGAGCGGAGCATCGACATTGAGATG
>JAYTGZ010000351.1:0-2257 GCA_043733025.1 Pseudomonadota bacterium
CCTTGCCGTGCCCGCGTCGATCGTGCGCACGGTGCTGACCAACTGGGGGGTAACGTTGCCAGCGGAGCCCCTCGCCGCAGTGGCGCCTCAGCAGCCGGCAAAGGACGCGACCGTTGCGCCGGCACCGCCGTCCGGTGTTGGGAGTTTAGCCCTGGACGCCAATCGACTGGAGTTCGGCGAGCAGGAAGTCTGCGTGACACAAGAAAAACGCATCCAGCTTACGAATCGCTCGCCCGATCCCCTGCGTATCAGCCGCCTGACGCTGGATGACCCGCGCGCGTTTTCCGCGCAAGGCTGCCTCAATGAGCCGATCGCGCCGGGTGAAAGCTGTACCCTAAGTGTCAAATTCATGCCCAAGAGCAAAGGCGGGTTTCAAGGATTGTTGACGATTCTAAACAGTGCCGATAGTCAGCCGCATTTTGTGATTGCGGGCGGCGTCGGGGCCGCCGAGGGTGTTTGCTGTTGGTACGGATATGTCTATTCGATGAACAAAGAAAGCTGTCGCAGTATTAGTGGGTATTTCGGCGTCAACGAACTCGGGTTCCAATGTAGGAGACCAAGAATTCAGCCCTATCCGATTCGGCCCGATTGCCCACCAAGAAAATAGTCCCTGGTTTGCATATTCATTCATTCGTATAAGTTTGTAGTGGGATAACTCGATGACGCCGCGCTTTTTGCTGTTGGTTTGTCTCCTTTGCACCTCTTGGATGGTCCGAGGCGCAGACGACTTGTTGCAGTGGATCAAACAAATGCCCGCCGCGTACGCCGGCGTGAAAGACTACAAAGCTACCTTCATGCGCAGCGAAGCGTTGCGTGGCAAACAGCGGCCGGTGGAAACCATCGCCCTGAAATTCCGCGAACCGTTGCAGGTTTACATGCATTGGTTATCGGAATCCGGCAAGGACCGCGAAGCTATCTTTATGAAGGGCCGCGATAGTGACAAAGTATTAGTCCGTGAACCCGGCTGGTTGTCGGGGCGGTTCACCGTCTTGCTACCGCCGGATGGTCCGTCCATCATGGCCCGCAGCCGACATCCTTTTGACGAAATCGGCATCGGCCGCGTGATTGATTTGATTATCTCGACCTTTGAGAAAGCCAACCAAGCGGGTGATTTGGAGCTGCGCGATCTCGGCACTACGCGCGAAGATGGCCGCGCGTTGCGGGTGATCGAAGGCATTCTGCCTAAGAATCCGGCGAAGAAATATTATTGTTACCGCGCCATCGTGACCATCGACGAAGACTGGAGATTACCGGTGGCGGTGAAGGTCTACGACTGGGACGATCGACTGGTCGAGCATTATCGCTACAGCAACATTCAGATCAATCCAGGCCTGACCGACCTGGATTTCAGCACGGAAAATACCAACTACAATTTTCCCAAGACGCGGATCAATCGTCGTTAGGTTTTTACAGGCGGCATGTGAGGAAATATAGTGCCTCGCCGGACGCCGCACCACACCTGCTTGTTAGCATGGTATGCGCCAAGGCCCAATCTCCATAAGCCTTTCGGGCCGATTCCAGTTTTACCTTCCAGCGCGATGCCGAAACAACGCGTACTTGCCGCGGGGCGACGCGCCGGCCAAATAGTCTGGCACGACGCTTTCTAGCGTGCTCGGCTGAAAGTCGAACGGAAATTCGCAGTCGCAGATGCTATCCACTTGCATCGAGTAATAGTTGTCGCGGGTCATGAGTTTGACCGGCAGCCATTCCATCAGCCACGCTTGCAAATACGAAAGTCGATCACCGAGGCCGATGATGAGCCGGCGTTTGCCGAGCAGCGCCGCGATGAGCTTAATTATTTCCCGTAGGGTGTAAATCCTGGGGCCGCAAAGGTCGTAGGCTTGGCCGAAGGTGCGTGCTTGATCGAGGCTGTCGACAAACGCGCGGGCGACATCTTCCACGTGTATCGGTTGAAAGCGCGCGTTGGGGCAGGCGAGGACGACGACCGGCAAAGTTCTAATCAGCTTCGCGAACAGATTGATGAAGCTATCGCCGTGACCGAAGATGACCGACGGGCGAAAGATCGTCGTCTCGCCGTAATTCGCTTGGCGAAAGGCGAGCACGCGTTTTTCCGCTTCGGCTTTACTGCGTAAATAGGCACTCGGTGCGTCCGGCCCGGCCTTGAGGGCGCTCATGTGTAACACCCTCTTCACCCCCACCGCGCGGCAGGCGTCGAGCACTTTCTGCGTGAGTTGTCCGTGGGCGCTGTGGAAGGAATTTTTCCGGCTTTCGTGCAGTATGCCGACAAGGTTGATTA
>JAYTGZ010000352.1:0-2720 GCA_043733025.1 Pseudomonadota bacterium
GGACGTGCCAGACACAAGTTGACAAGTCGTCGTCCCCACGGAGGCGGGGCGCCAGGGACGCTGACGAATGAAACTGGATTCCCGCTTTCGCGGGAATGACCCGCTGGCACGGTGCGCAACACGATTGTTCGATGGTCTTTACATCGCAGCGGTGTGTAACAACGGCGGCAGTAGTCTTCAGCGGCGAGCCACTCGGACGCTTGGCTGGAAACAACCACCGGCTGCGCCGCTGCAAGCAGCGCCCGGCCTTCGGTCAGGGAAAGTCCAAGCTGATCGAGATCGTGGTCTTCGCGTTCGACTACGGCAAAGGTTATAGGAACGGCTGGAAATTCAGTGCCTTCCCTCCACGCGTGCTTCGATAATACGTCTCAAGGCATCCCTCGGTCCGTGAAATATTCCTCGGATTAACTTTGAAAACCGATCATCACCACATTTTGCGTCGCCATTCCCTTCCCACGGTTTTGGCCGCTCTCCGCCATTGCGCAGCGGCACGCTTATTTGCTCTCGGCCATCGTCTTCACGGTTTCCAATCCCCCTTTATAGGCGCCGGTGATGAGCTCCACGGCGGCGGCGTCGCTTTCTTTCGCGTCAACGTTGTCTCTCGGGTTTTTGCGCGTGAACGTGCCGATCCAAGACACAGTTGTGCCGCCACCGGCATTGCCGTGCACCGCCATGCTGGACTGATACTTATCGATCGGCAGCGGGGATTCGACGATGACGTAGGTGTAGACCATACGCGCGTCGTCATACGCGACCAGTTCTTCGGTGAGCTTCGGACCGTCTTTGATGCTCAGCTCGCGAATTGCGCCGCGCTTTCCGTTCTGGCCTTTGACCAGCGGCGTGCCGGAGAACGCCGGATGCCAATTCTGCAAGCCATCAAAGTTCTTCACGATGTTCCATACCTTGTCAGGCTTGGCGTTGATCTCGATCATCACTCCGACCACCTGCTGCGGTCGATCGTCTGCCGAAGCGGCGAACGGCAAGGCGAGTACGAGCCCGAACAGGGCGAGCATTATCTTTTTCATGATTCCTCCTCAAAAGTTAACATCTAGGTTGGTTACGACACACCTGTTGCGGTTAGGCGATCGCAATCCTTGCTTCGCGCACCGGGCGGAAATCGCCCGTTGTGTTTCCCGCGAATAGGACATTGAAACGCCCTTTTCGCTAAGTGCGACTGTACCGCTGCGCCGACTGCGGGTCAATGACCCGTGTATCGGGTGAAAAATTGCGGCAGTAGGGGAGCGAATCGTGGAAAGGCCGTCCATTTTGAGAGCGCTGCGCCAGCGAACGCACCGACAGACCAACGAACATCAAGCTCAACGCCCAATTCAGTAGCGAATAAAGCATGCTGACGAAAGCGATGTACGCAATGGCGTCACGGCCGGTTTTTCGCACCGAGGCCAAGCCGTCGATCAAGCGTTTCACCGGCGGCGAACTGGCGGCGACGTAGCCAATGATGACGATGATCGCCATTTGCACGACTGGCGCCCTAGGAGCCTTACGTGGGGTCGCCAAGGCGGCGTATGATTGCGCATAGAACAATCACATTGGGAGCAGGCAATGTTCGCATGGCTGGCGGAGTTGTCGTCGCGGGAGCGCAAAACCTTGATCGCCACTTTCGGCGGCTGGGCGGTGGATGCCATCGACGTCATGGTATACATTTACGTCATCCCCACGCTCATCGCGGTGTGGGGCATGTCGAAGACCCAGGCCGGCTTCATCATCACCGTGACCGTATTGGCATCCGCGATCGGTGGTTGGTTGGCAGGTATTCTGGCCGACCGGTATGGGCGCGTGCGCGTTCTTCAACTCACCGTGCTGTGGTTCGCCTTCTTCACGTTCTTGTGCGGCTTTACCAACTCGTATGAGCAGTTGCTGGTGACGCGTGCGCTCCAAGGGCTTGGTTTCGGTGGTGAGTGGGCGGTGGGCGCCGTGCTCATCGGTGAGATGATCCGGCCGGAGCATCGCGGTAAAGCCGTGGGAACCATGCAAAGCGGATGGGCCGTGGGCTGGGGCGCCGCAAATATCCTTTACATCCTGTTGTACGAAATGTTACCCGAGGCGGTAGCTTGGCGCGCGATGTTCTGGATCGGAATCCTACCGGCGTTGCTGGTCTTCTACATCCGAAAAAATGTCGAGGAACCCGAGGTGTTTCGCGCAACCAAGGACAAAGTCACGCAACGTGGCGGGCATTTTCTAGAGATTTTTTCTCCAACTTTGCTGCGGACAACGCTGCTCGCCTGCTTCATGACCACCGGTATGATGGTGGGTTACTACGCCGTGTTCACCTGGCTACCTACTTTTCTCAAGACCGAACGCGGGCTGTCCATCATGAACACCGGCTGGTACACCATGGTGGTCATCGTCGGTTCCTTCTTCGGCTATCTGGTGGCGGCCTATCTTTCGGATCACATCGGACGCAAGAAAACCTTTTTCATCTTCGCCACCGGCTCCGCGATCATTGCCGTGCTCTACACGCTGATTCCCATCAGCAACACCGTGATGTTGTTCTTAGGATTTCCGTTGGGATTCTTTGTGTCCGGCAACTTCAGCGGCTGCGGGCCGTTTCTCACCGAGCTGTTTCCCAGTCGTGTGCGAGGTTCCGGCCAGGGCTTCGTTTACAATTTCGGTCGCGGCCTCAGCGCCTTCACCGCCCCCATCGTCGGCGCCATGAGCGGTGGCATGCCCTTGGGCCAATCCATAGGCATCGTCGCCGTGAT
>JAYTGZ010000353.1:0-9464 GCA_043733025.1 Pseudomonadota bacterium
AATAGAACGACTATTGCCCGGCGAAATCGTCAAAATCTGTCCTCGCTCAGCCTCTTTTTCGCTGCGATTCTTTAAGTCCGACAGGCTCCTAGGGCCACCCCGTATCCATGCCGCTCTTGGCGATGCTATCGATGTAAAACTAAGTCAACGAGCTGATCTGCATACTTGGTCGAGGCTTTTTCGTGGCCGATCAGAAGGCGAAAATAGAGCGGGCCATAAAGGCAGTCAAGCACCGATTCCAAATCCATCTCGGGCTTGAATTCGCCGTTGGCAATGCCGCGTTTCAATACGTCTTTCGCTTGTTCGCGGCGCACTGCGACGAAACGGGTGCGGAACGCTTCCGCGAGTTCGTTATCCGCTTGCACCACGCCGATGAGCGTGGCAATGGTTTGGCCGCGCGGGCCATTCAATACTTTTACCACGGAGCGCATTTGCCGGCGGATGTCTTCGCGCGCCGAAGCGGTGTTGGGAAAGGGAATTTCTTTCGATGTCGCGGCGAGGAAGGCATCCATCACGACGCTCGCTTTATTCGGCCAGCGGCGGTAAATCGTGGCTTTGCCAACGCCGGCGCGGGCGGCGATGGCCTCCAAGGACATGTTGGCGAAGCCGACTTCATCGAGCAAGTTGTTGGCGGCGTCCAGGATGGCCTGATGCGTGGCGGGGCAACGCGGGCGGCCGGGCGCGCGGCTGGGCGCCTCTTCGAGTAGATCCGTTGCGGATTCGTCGTTCATTGCCATGTTGGATTCGCTTTAATCATATTTACATTTCGAAACGTTCCGTATTATAATTAGCGCTTCAACTCAGTTCAAGACTTTTTGCCCGGAAAGTCAGAAATAAGTTATGTGGATCGTTAAACTTGCTTTGCGCCGTCCTTACACCTTCGTGGTGATGGCGTTGTTGATTTTGATTTTGGGCGGCCTGTCCTATAAACAGATGCCGACGGATATTTTTCCGGCGATCAAGATCCCGGTCGTTGCTTTGGTCTGGCAATACCAGGGCATCCCGCCGCAACAGTTCGAGAAATACATCACCACGTTTAGCGAGTTTACGATCTCGTCGGGCATCAATGACGTGAAGTCGATCGAGTCACAGACTGTCAACGGCGCGTGCATTATCAAGGTGTTCTTCCAGCCGACGGTCGACATCGGCTCGGCGCTGTCGCAGATTACCGCGTTGTCACAAATTATTTTACGGCGCATGCCTTTGGGCACGGCGCCGCCTTTCGTGTTCCGTTACGATGCATCAAGCGTGCCGGTTTTGCAGATTGCACTTGCGAGCAATAAGCTGTCCGAGCAACAACTCTATGATACCGGTCTGTACAAGGTACGCACCGCGATCGCGCCGGTGCGCGGCTCACGCATGCCGTTGCCTTATGGCGGCAAGCCACGCCAGATCCAGATCGACGCCGATCCGCAGTTGATGACGGCCCGCAGCGTGACCATGACCGACATCAATACAGCACTCTCGGCCCAGAATTCGAACCTGCCGACAGGCATGGTGAAAATCGGCGAGCGTGATTATATCGTCGGCATCAACAGCAACCCGACTAGTATCGACGAACTGAACGACATTCCGATCAAGCAACAGGCCAACGGCACATGGATTTTGCTGCGCGACGTCGCCAATGTGCGTGACGGCTTTGGTGTGCAGACCAATATCGTGCGCGATGAGGGCCGCCGCTCAGCCTTGCTCACCATCCTCAAGGCTGGCTCGGCGTCCACGTTAGATGTTGTCGAAGGCATCAAAAAGGCCCTGGTGGGTGTGCGCGCGGCTGCGCCGGACATGGAGTTCAAGGTACTGTTCGACCAATCGGTGTTCGTGAAAGCCGCCATCGACAGTGTGTTGATGGAGGGCTTGATCGCCGCGTGTCTGACGGCGTTGATGATCTTGTTGTTCCTGGGCAGTTGGCGCAGCACGATTATTGTCGCAGTTTCCATCCCGCTATCGATTCTCACCTCGCTGTGCGTCATGTATCTTACCGGCGAAACGCTCAATATCATGACGCTCGGCGGTTTGGCGCTGGCCGTGGGGATTTTGGTGGATGACGCCACCGTAGCCGTCGAGAACATTCATCGCTACATCGAGATGGGGCATCCGCTCGAGCATGCCATCATCGAGGGCTCGCAGCAGATCGCCGTGCCCGCGTTCGTGTCGACCTTGGCCATTTGCATTGTGTTCGTGTCGGTCATCTTCTTGACCGGGCCCGCGAAGTTTTTGTTCACACCGATGGCGCTGGTGGTGGCCTACGCCATGTTGGCCTCTTATGTTTTGTCGCGCACCTTGGTGCCGGTGATGGTGAAATATTTGCTTGCCAAAGAGGCGGAGCAATACGGTCAGCCCGCACGTGCATCGTTTAACCCCTTTGCGCGGTTCCATCATGGTTTCGAGCGAGGGTTCGAAAGTTTCCGCAATAGCTACGTTACGCTGTTGAATTGGGGTCTATTCCATCGCATCGCGATATTTTTGGTGTTCGGCGCGGTGGGCGCTGTGAGCCTGATGGTGCTGCCGTTTGTCGGCCAAGATTTTTTCCCGCTGGTCGACGCGGGGCAAATTCGTATGCACGTCACCGTGCCGGCAGGAACCCGTTTGGAAGAGACCGAGTTGATTTTCGGCAAGATTGAAAACGTCATCCGCGAAATTATTCCAGATGAAGACCGCAGCCAGATTCTGGACAATATCGGCCTGCCGCAGCCAATCAACATGGCATTTACCGACACGCCGACCATCAGCGCCGCCGACGGCGAGATCCTGATTTCCCTCGCTCACGAACATAAGCTCAATACGCAGGAATACATTCGCAGGCTGCGTGCGGAATTGCCGAAGCGTTTCCCGACGGTCGATTTCTTCTTCCAGCCCGCCGACATCGTCAATCAGATCTTGAACTTCGGTTTACCGGCGCCGATTGACGTCCAGATCATCGGCAGCAGTCCGCAAACCGCAAGGATCGCCAAAGAAGTAAAAGACAAAGTTCAGGCCATACCCGGCGCCGTGGATGTGCATTTGCATCAAATCACCAACGGCCCCGCGTTGCAGATCACGGTGGATCGGCAGCGCGCCGCCGAGTTGGGGATGACGCAGCGTGAAGTCGCGAATAACGTGCTGACAACCTTATCGTCGAGCGCCGTGGTTAACTTCAATTTGTGGCCGGATCCCAAGACAGGGCTGCAGTATCCGGTTGCCGTACAAACGCCCCAATACCTGCTGAGTTCTATCGACGACGTGATGACCACCAACTTACCGGGGCGCGGTCAGACCGGCCCCCAGATGTTGTCGAACGTTGCTTCGATCGAACGCAAAGAAACACCATTGGTGATCAATCACACCAATGTCCAGCCGACCTTCGATGTTTTCGCGAACGTTCAAGGCACAGATCTCGGAACCGTCGCGACACAACTCGATAAACTGGTGGCGGAATATTGCCCGCCGCAAGCGAATAGCGGCGGAAGCTGGTGGAGTGGCTTGTTCTCGAAAGGCGTGGCGCATCCCGCACCTCAAAACGGCGAAAAAGGCGAGGTAAAGAAAGACGTCAATCCGATTTGCGCGAATCTCCCGCCGGGAATCAAGATTGAAGTGCGTGGCCAAGTGGAAAGCATGAAAAACGCGTTTACCAATCTCGGCTACGGAATATTGTTTGCTGCGATGCTGGTGTACTTCATCATGGTCGTCAATTTCCAATCTTGGGCTGATCCGTTCATCATCATTACCGCCTTGCCAGGTGCACTTTGCGGCATCGTCTGGATCTTGTTCCTGACTGGAACGACGTTCAGCGTACCGTCACTCATGGGAACGATCATGAGCGTCGGCGTGGCGACCGCCAATAGTATTTTGATTGTGTCGTTCGCTAAAGAGCAATTGATGTCCGGCAAGACGGCGATGCAAGCGGCGCTGGCAGCGGGCTACACGCGGCTGCGGCCGGTGTTGATGACCGCAAGCGCAATGATCATCGGCATGGTGCCAATGGCGCTGGGATGGGGTGAGGGCGGCGAACAGAACGCACCGCTCGGCCGCGCAGTGATCGGTGGCTTGATTTTCGCCACCATCTCAACGCTGATCTTCGTTCCGGTCATATTTAGTTTGATCCACGGCCTGCGCGAGCGCCCCGTTCAACCGCTGATCGTGCCAACGACCCAGCCTGCGTAATTCAAAAAGGTTCACCATGCAACTAGACAATAACGAAATCCAAACATCACGCCCGGCCCATGCCATGCCCGAGCCCGTCGCACCGAGCAGCACGCGAAAAAGTATTGGCACGGTGTCCGCGTTTGCGGTGGTGGGGCTGCTTAGCGCGTTTTTTCTGTTTGGCGTGTGGCCGCGTTTGCAGGCGGGCAAGGCGAGCGCCGAAATCCAAAAAGATACGCGGCCCAATGTCGTGGTCGTGCCGGCCCAGCGCGCCAAAGCCAATCTGGAGTTGACCCTGCCCGGAACCCTGTTACCCATTCAGGAAGCACTGATCTATGCGCGCACCAACGGCTATGTGAAGCAATGGCTGGTCGATATCGGCGCGCAAGTTAAGCAAGGCCAGCTCCTTGCCGAAATCGAAACACCGGAGATCGATCGTGAGTTAAAACAGTCACTCGCTAATCAACAGCAAGTAAAAGCCAACATGGAATTGGCGCGTTCCACGGCCGAGCGTTGGAAAGCGGTGTTGAAAGAGAACGCCGTATCTCCCCAGGAAGTGGACGAAAAACTCAGCGCGCTGAAGGCACGACAGGCCGACTACGCCGCGTCCCAGGCCAGCGTTGAGCGGCTGATTCAAATGAAATCGTTTCAACGAGTCAACGCGCCGTTTGCCGGCGCCATCACAGGGCGCAACGTTGAGGTCGGGCAACTGATCAGCGCCAATAACACGGATCCGAATCGCTGGATGTTCAAGGTCGCAAAGATGGATACCTTGAAGCTGTACATCAACGTTCCGCAAAGTCATATGCGAATGATCAAAATAGACATGCCGGTCAGCGTAGTGTTGAAGGAATTTCCGCAACCCTTCACCGGCAAAGTATTGCGTACCGCTGGCGCCCTCGATCCACAATCGAAAACGCTGCTGACGGAAATCAATGTCCCGAACGAAAAAGCCGAACTGACCGCCGGCATGTTCACTCAAGTCAAGTTTGCGCTCAATCAAACGCAGCCCAATATCTTGCTGCCCGCTAATACGCTCATGGTGCGCCAAGATGGTCCGCAAGTGGCAGCGGTCGCAAACAACACCGTGCAGTTGCGCAAAGTCAAACTCGGACGCGATCTCGGCACGCAGATCGAGATACTGTCTGGCATTGACGAAAAGGAGTTGATCGTCACGAATCCGACCGACGCGATGCGAGACGGCGTGAGTGTCAATATGAAGGTCGCGGAACCCGAGAAACCCGCCGCGCCGCCGGCCGCGAAGCCTGAAGATAAGCCCGTTGCCCCCAAGCCCGCCGATAAGCCCACGGCGAAGGCCGCCGAGCACATCGCTGAGTCCAAGGTGAAGTAAGAGAATGGGACATATCGCGCAGCACCGTTTGAATTTTGCTTATGTTCTGATTGTATCGATACTGTCCGCGTGCACGGTAGGTCCAACCTATCAAGCACCCGCCAACGCCACTGCGAAGGGCTGGAAAGAAGCCGCGCCGGAAAACAAAGGCGCGATCCAACTACAACAAAAGTGGTGGGAAGTATTCGGCGACCCCAAGCTCAACGAGCTGGAAGAAGAAGCGCTAAAGGGCAATTTCCAGTTGCAGGCTGCTGCCGCGCGGGTACGTCAGGCCCGCGCCATCGCGCGTGTGACCGACGCCGACTTGCTGCCCACGGTCAATTTCGATCCCGACGCCCAGCGCAATCGGCAATCGGCCAATCGTCCGGTGCAACCGGGTTCGACGGTGCGCGATTACACCGCTAACCGCTTCCGTGTGCCGCTGGATATGTCGTACGAAATCGATTTCTGGGGCAAGCTTCGGCGCGCGTCGGAATCGGCCGTGGCGCGGGCGCAATCGGCGCAATACGGCTATCAGACGGTCGCGCTCACCATGGCCGGAGACATCGCGCAAAATTATTTTGCGCTGCGTTCTCTTGACGCCGAGCGTGCGATCCTGCGCAACACCATCGCACTGCGCAATCAAGGCCTCGCGTTGGCGCGTTCCCGTTACCGTGGCGGGATTACCAGCGAATTCGACGTCACCCGTGGCGAAGCGGAAGTCGCCGCCACGGAAGCAGAACTGATCGGCATCGGTAAGCGCCGCGCCGAACTGGAGAACGCGATTGCCGTGTTGTTGGGCAAGTCGGCGAGTGAATTCAAGTTGGCGGAGTTGGCCCTGAGCATTTCCGTTCCCAAGATTCCCGTGGGTTTACAAAGCGAGTTACTGCAGCGCCGGCCCGACGTCGCGGAGGCGGAACGCACCCTCGCCGCGCGCAACGCGGAGATCGGCGTCGCCAAGGCGGCTTTCTTTCCGACCATCCGATTGACCGGCCAGGCGGGTTTCGAGAGTGCCGATCTAAGCGACATCGTGCGCCTGTCCAGCCGTATCTGGACAGCAGGAATCGGGGTGGTCCTACCGGTGTTCGAAGGCGGCCGCAACAAAGCAAACCTGGAACGCGTCCAGGCGGTGTTTGACGAAAACCGCGCCCAATACCAGGGCCGCGTAGTGGTCGCATTTCAAGAAGTCGAGTCCTCTCTAGCGGGATTACGCATCATGGCCGAGCAGAGCGATGCGCAGACCCGCGCCGTGGTGAGCGCACAAAAGAGTGCACAAATCTCCATCAGCCGCTACAAGGCCGGACTTGTCACTTATCTTGAAGTCATTGATACGGAACGAACCACGCTCGCTAATCAGCGTCTGGTGGCGCAACTCGCGGGCCAGCGCATGGCCGGCAGTGTCGCCCTTATCAAGGCGCTGGGCGGTGGCTGGCAAGCGGACGCGAAAACGCTTGCATCCAAAACCCAACCCTAGGCACAATTCCCGCTTTATTCACAACAATAGGGGGAAGCGATGAAACAACTCGCCGGGTTGATCGCGCTGTTGGCGTTTACAGCGTTTATCCATGCAGAAGAAGCTGTTGAGGCGCCACAAACGGGCGATGCTGCCGCCGGGCAAAAAGTTTTCTTACTCTGTGTCGGTTGCCATGGCGATACGCCGCAACATCGTCCGACCGGTCCGCACCTTTTCAATATTGTCGGCCGCCAGGCCGGCGTCCTCGAAGGCTTTCAATACTCCAGGGCATTGAGCGAATCGGGAATCTTTTGGGACGAACGCACCCTGGACAAGTTCATCGCCAATCCCGCCCAGCGCGTGCCCGGAACGTTTATGGCGGTAGGCGTGTCGGACGCGAACGACCGCGCCGATCTTATCGAATATCTCAAGACGCTTAACCAGCCATAATTGTCAGTACTGCCTGAAAGCCGCAAGCGTACTCGCTCTCCAGGCACGCCATGCCACGCGGCAAGCTGGATGCGGATTGTGGTCAATCAAGTTAGAAATCAAAACTGACCCACGGTGACATTTGCGGCCACCCTTCGTGGCGCAGTGAGGGTAGAGTGCGCGCGGCGTACGCGGATTAGTGATTGATCGATGCGGGAGGAGAACGAGTCCGCGTGCGCGTTGCGCACCCTACGCAACTCGAAGCCATGATTGCTGCCGCCGATGAACCCGGCAGCGGCATCGATGACCAGCAGGTAGCGGGAAATGCCATCACAATGCTGTTGGCCGGTGAGGACACCAGTGCCAACACGATCGCGTGGATGATCCATATGCTGTGGCGCGACCCAAAGTCGCTCGCCCGTGGCACCGAAGAGGTGCGGCAGGTGGCTGGCGGCGCCGCGGCGCCAACGTTGGAACAGATGGGCCGGCTCGATTAGGTGGGAGCTTGCGTCACGAGACCATGCCTAGCCAGACGAAAAAATCCATCATTTCTATCTGTCCCATTAATTACGAATCACTAGGAGCCTGTCGGACTTAAAGGAAATCGGCTGCAAAAGAGGCTAAGCGGTGCATGGCTTCAGGCCAGTGGCTAGCCTAGGGCTACCCCGTATTTCACCGGGCAATAGAACGACTTTTGCCCGGCGAAATCGTCAAAATCTGTCCTCGCTCAGCCTCTTTTTCGCTGCGATTCTTTAAGTCCGACAGGCTCCTAGGGGGACGTGGTCGGCAGCCCCGCAAAAATATGCCTTCACCGCACGCTTGGTAGCGCCACTGGATCGCTCCATGTCCCAACTCGACCTCACTTGGGGCTGGGCGGAGACTTGATCTTTCGGATGTAGTGCTTGTTGAGGTTCGCGCCCTGCTCCGGGTTGTCGAGGACGTTCTGCGGGATCTCGCCGTTGTAGAAGGGGCCGGTGATCTTGAGGACCGTCATGCTGGGAACCTCGAGCCAGCCGCGAACCACGTACTGCGACGCGGCGCCGATCTTGATGTCGAGGATGCGGCCCGCGGATACTTTGATGACGCCGGTGTTTTTGTCGAGCATTTTCTTCCCGTTGCGAATGGCGAAGAAGTGGCTAGTAATTTCCCCCTTGGCCGAGATCACCCAGGTCTCGCGGAACGCGAGGTTGTCGCTACCCGCATACGAGCCGGTCTGGCGGTCGACGTAGGTGGTGCTGATGCGATCCTCGTGTTGCCACTCGCCGGCCAGATCGGCCAGCGTGAGCGGGCGCGAAGGCGGCGGAATCACGAGCTTGCCGCTAGTCGCGTCCGGCGCGGGCTGAGGCGCCGCAGCGTCAGCGGTACGAATCACCAGGCTGCCGAGCATCGACTTGACCTCCGCGTCGTAGGTCGCGAAGGCCTCCGTGCTGGATGAAAGAATAAGGATCGGGACCACGCTCGCACCCGCGTCGAGCACGATTAGCATGGCGGCCGCCGGCGTCCCCTTGATCGTAGCCAACGCACCGCCCATCGCGGCGCGCGTGTTGCCGACCCCGCCGACGGTGTGCGCAGGCGCCGCCATCGGGTCGATGGTCTGGAGGGCGACATTTTTCCATTCGGTGGCAAAGCTGGCGGCGAGATCGCCGCTCGCCGGCTCGCTATCGTAGATGGCGACCAGGCAGTACCTATCGGCGCCAAGACTCGAGATCGAAACGAACCCCCGGCCGGTCTCTTCGACGTTCCAGCCTTCGGGCGCGGTGTAGGTAACCCGGTCGAAGATGCGCGCCGCGGGGCCCGCGAGGGCCGGCAGTGTGGCAAGGCCGGCCAAAACGGCGGTGATCCAGAACGTTGATCGCAGGTGCATGTGACTTCCCGTATGGAAGAGAAACAATACGCTGTAGATAATGGCTTGATCCTGAAATAGGCGCAGATACTTGCTAGGCTCTACCAACCCTCAGATTTTGAACACGCTCAACGTATTGGTGCTTCGACATCATTTCGTCAGAATTTTCTTCGCGTATTGAAGCACGTCGTCGGCCTCGAAAGGTTCGGGAATCTCCACGCCGCGCTGGCACGCAGGGCGGGCTGCCAGGGTATCCATCCAACGCCGCAAGTGCGGCAGGTCATCGACTT
>JAYTGZ010000354.1:0-1692 GCA_043733025.1 Pseudomonadota bacterium
CTTCCAACCTGCCACCACCTTCGGTGATTTGCCAGTGGAATTCGAGATCATGTTCGACTCGCCGCCGCGAGCGGTCACGCGGCAAGGCTTGGAATTTCCGGCTCTCGCCGACACGTATGACGCTCGATGCAGGCGTCACGGCCACACTGAATAACGGCCCCGCGAATTCGAAAAACTGGCGTTGTTTTTCCTCTTTCAGTTCGGGTTCGGTGACACCCAGAAATGCATCGTCGCTCTCACTGGTTGCGATGGGCGCATCCGCATTGGACGAATTCCCAGGTGTCGGCCTCACAGAGCGAGCCTGAATATCGAACCAATCATATTCTTCGATCGGTAAGGCCATGAGCGCTTCGCGAAACGCGCGTTGGATGGTGCGCAACAATTCCCGGCTCGCTTGCTCATCTTCCGCGCGGCGTTGCTGCTCGATGATGTCGATGAGTTTCTGTTCGAGGGGCTTGAGCCCGTCCAGCAAAGTCACATAGGCGCCATCGTGGATCAGGCCCGTACGCGTGCCGGGCGTGAGATTGACGAAGGGCGCGTCGATGAGTCCCTGAAGATAATGCAAGCTCCACGGCGGCCGCGCGAAATCGTCGAGCAACGCCAAATCTTCCAGTACCCGCGTGCCGTTGCGGAACAGCGCCACTTGGTTGCCCGCGGCCGGTTCGCCCAGATAAAGCTCGGCATAAAGATCGCCCCGCTCGGTGCGCGCAATCGGCAATTGGTGCAGGAGCGTGCCTTCGAATTGGCGCGGCTCGACGGCGTATTGCTTGCGCGCGAGTTTGTCGATGACGCTAATTTTGACGCCCGATTGGCGTATGCGATCGCGCAGTTCCGACGCCAGATACCATTGAATTTTTTCGCCGGAGAGTGCGCGGATGCCCTCTAACAACGGCGCGATTTTTACTTCGGTGCCGGCGTCTGAAAACAACGCCCGTTTCGGTGTCACCTCATAATCAGGATCGCCTTTGCGCATGATCATTTGATAGGCGCGCTGATCGGCGCCCGTCGAGGTCATCGTCAGTTCATCACCCACGGTCCAAAAGCTCAACAGCCCGATTCCGAATTCGCCCTGCAATCCCGTCGCGCCGTCGGCCTTGAGCCGGCGCTTGATGGAATCGCCGATGTGGGTCGCGACATAGCGGAAATCCGGTTTGCCCGACTCGTCGCGCGGCACGCCTTGGCCGTCATCCTTAATGGCGAGGAAATGCTTGTTGTTCTCGCGGCCGCGGGTAATCGTGATCGTGCTTGCCTTTGCGTCAATGGCGTTCTCCACCAATTCCGCGATGGCTTTGAGCGGATTGCTCTGCGAGAGAGCGATAATGGTGATCGCGTTCCAGTGGTCGCCGATGCGCAGTTTGCCGCGCTCTTGCGGTAATTTTTTTGATTTCGGTGTTGGACAAGCGTCAGCCATGGATTTATCTCGTTGCTCGATCTGTCGCGTAATTTAGCACGAGCACGAAAAAGTAGGGCGGATCAAGCGTAGCATGAATATGGCCCTAGGCCACCCAGCAAATGCTGCCACGAGCCCCATCCACCTTGCCTCGTGGCAAGGCATGCCCAGAGAGCCAATATTCATGCGGCTCCCAGCCCGATGCCTAGGAGCCTGTCGGACTTAAAGGAAATCGGCTGCAAAAGAGGCTGAGCGGTTCATATTTCGCCGCTTTCTTGGGCAATAGAACGACTATTGCCCGG